>NZ_JASERH010000153.1:0-74805 GCF_030766975.1 Streptomyces sp. KL116D
GTGACCGGCGCGCCGGCGTCCGGCCCGCTCGGCGCCGGCGCCCCGACCCCGGGCGACCAGCAGCGCGGCGACCTTCCGTACTTCTCCGGCAACCAGGAGCCGGGCGCTCCCGGGCGCGGACCCGTGGGCCCCTCCGGCCCGACCGGCGGTCCCGCCACCGGTGACGGCCCGATGGTGCCGCCGGTCGCACCCAACCCGCTCATCACTCCCGCGGGCGGCGGCCAGGTCCCGCCCCGGATGAGCGACGACACCGCGATCCTGACGCCGCAGAAGCCGGCCCCGGAACCGGGCGCCCCGGGCGGCAACGTCTCGGGTGACACGCTCACCAGCGGCATCCCCGTCGTCCCGCAGGCCGGCCAGGGCCCGGGCCCCGGCTCGCCGTTCCCGCCGGTCGGCCAGGGCGAGGCCCCCGCCCCGCACACCCCGCCGAAGCTGCCGGACCCGGTGCAGAGCGCCCCGGCCCCCGCGAAGAAGAAAAAGGGCCGCAGCAAGCTGGTCCTGCTCGGCGCGGGCGTCGTCGGCGTGGCCGGAGTCGCGTACGGCGCGGGCCTGTTGATGAACCACTCCGACGTCCCCAAGGGCACCACCGTCCTCGGCGTCGACATCGGCGGCGGCACCCGTGACGAGGCGGCCAGCAAGCTGGAGAGTGCCCTCGGCAAGCGCACCGAGCAGGCGCTGGAGCTCCAGGTCGACGGCAAGACCGTCAAGCTGAAGCCGGAGCAGTCCGGCCTCTCCCTGGACAGCGCCGCCACCGTCTCGGCCGCCGCGGGCAGCGACTACAACCCGGTCTCCGTGATCGGCTCGCTGTTCGGCAACGAGCGGGTCGTCGAGCCCGTCATGCCGGTCGACGAGGAGAAGCTGCACGCGGCCCTCGAACAGGCCGCGGGCGGCGCCGCCGCCTCCGGCGACGGCACGATCAGGTTCGTCCCCGGCAAGGCCGTCGCCGTCTACGGCAAGACCGGCAAGGGCATCGACGTCGACCGGTCGTCCGGCGCCGTCGAGGAGGCGTACCAGAAGCAGGTCGAGACCGGCACCTCCGCGCCGGTCCAGGTCGCCACGACGACGCGCAAGCCGACGATCGCGGACGCCGAGGTCGACCGGAAGATGAAGCAGTTCGCCGAGCCCGCCATGTCCGGCCTGATCACGGTGAAGGCGGGCAGCGCCCAGATCCAGTTCGGCCCGGACAAGTCGCTGCCGAAGATCCTCGGCATGAAGGCGATCGACGGCAAGCTCGTCGAGACCTACGACCGGGCGGCGCTCAAGGAGCTGTACGGCAGCACCTTCGACGGCGTCCTGATCACCCGGGGCAACGGGAAGAAGACCCCGGTCCAGCCCACGGACGTGGCGCAGGCGATGGGCAAGGCCCTGCTGGGCAAGACCCCCGCCGAGCGCATCGTGGAGATCGACACCAACCCGAGCTAGGGCCTGCGCCGTCCGCGTCCCGCATGACAGATGTCATGCGGGACGCGCGACGCGCGACACTGCCGTCCGGACCCGCCCAGCGGCGACGATGACGGCATGAACACCGACGCGGCGGTCACCTTCACCGGGGTGACGAAGAGCTACGGCACCGTCAAGGCGGTCGACGGTCTCAGCCTGGACCTGCATCCGGGGGAGACCGTCGCCCTGCTCGGCCCGAACGGCGCCGGGAAGTCCACCACCCTCGACCTCCTGCTGGGCCTGCGCCCCGCCGACTCCGGCGACGTCCGGGTCTTCGGCGCGAGCCCGCGCGACGCGATCGTGCAGGGCCGGGTCGGCGCCATGCTGCAGAGCGGCGGCCTGATGGACGAGGTGACCGTGCGCGAACTCGTCCAGCTCGCCGTCGCCCTGCACCCCAAGCCGTACAGGGCCGACGACGTGCTGAGCCGCGCGGGCATCAGCCAGATCGCCGACCGCAGGGTCAACAAGCTCTCCGGTGGCCAGGAGCAGCGCGTCCGCTTCGCCCTCGCCACCGCCGGGGACAGCGACCTGATCGTCCTCGACGAGCCGACGACCGGCATGGACGTCTCCGCGCGGCAGGCGTTCTGGGCGACCATGCGCGAGCAGGCCGACCAGGGCCGCACCGTCCTGTTCGCCACGCACTACCTGGAAGAGGCCGACGCGATCGCCGACCGCGTCCTCGTGCTGCACCGCGGCCGCCTCCTCGCCGACGGCACCGCCGCCGAGATCAAGGCGAAGGCCGGCGCCCGCAAGGTCTCCTTCGACCTGGAGGGCCCCATCGACACCGCGGCCGTCAGGGCCCTGCCGTTCCTGACCGGCATCGACATCAGCGGCCAGACCGTCCGCATCCAGTCCACCGACGCCGACGCGACCGTGCACGCGCTGTACGGACTCGGCGTCTACCCCCGCAACCTCGAAGTCGCCGGACTCGGCCTGGAGCAGGCGTTCGTGGCGATCACCGCTGCCGAGGAGGCCAAGTCCCGATGAACAGCCTGATCAAGCTGGAGATCACCCGCGCCCTGCGCAACAAGAAGTTCCTGTTCTTCTCCGTGATCTACCCGTCGGTCCTCTTCCTGCTGATCGCGGGCAGCGCCGACAGCTCCACGATCGTCGACGGCACGGGCCTGAACCTGCCCGCGTTCATGATGGTCTCCATGGCCTCCTTCGGCGCCCTCACCGCCGTCCTCATGGGCAACAGCGAACGCATCGCCAAGGAACGGGAGAGCGGCTGGGTCCGGCAGCTGCGGCTGACGATGCTGCCCGGCCGCGGCTACGTCCTCGCGAAGACCGCGAGCGCCGCCGTCGTCTCGCTCCCGTCCATCGTGATCGTCTTCGTGGTGGCCGCCTCCTTCAAGGACGTGCGGTTCGCCGGCTGGCAGTGGCTCGCCCTGACCGGCGCGATCTGGGCCGGCAGCCTCTGCTTCGCGGCGCTCGGCGTCGCCATCGGCTACGTCGCGTCCGGAGACGCCGTCCGCCCGATCACGATGATCGTCTACTTCGGGCTGTCGATCCTGGGCGGCCTGTGGATGCCCACCACGACGTTCCCGCAGTGGCTCCAGGACATCGCCACGTGGCTGCCCACGCACGCGTACGCCGCCCTCGGCCAGGCCATCGAACTGGGCGACGCCCCGCACACCCGCGACGTCGCGCTGATCGTCGTCTACTTCGTGCTCTTCGCGGGCGGCGCGGCGTGGCCGTACCGGAAGGACACGTCGAAGGCGTGAGCACCACGGACCTGGGCCCCGACCCGGACGTCGGCCGCATCGCGCGGGTCGGCCAACCGCCGGAGAGCCGCCGCGAGTTCTTCGTGAAGCTGCTCTGGATCGGCATGTGGCTGGCGTTCCTCGGCAGCCCGGTCGCCGACCTGCTGTCGGGCGACCACGGCCCGCTGGGCACGGGCCTGGGCGCCCTGGGCCTCGCGGTGTTCGTCGGCGCCTACATGGGCCTCGTGATGCGCCGCACGGGCCGTCCCCTCGGCCGGCGGCTGGCCCACGGCTGCCTGCTCGCGCTGCCGGTGCTCGCCGTCGTCCTCTCCCTCGCGCTCGGGCCCGACTGGCTGGTCCTGTTCGTGTACGTCTCCGTGTCCTGCGGCGCCGTCCTGCCGCTGCGCCGGTCCCGCTGGGCGGTCCTCGCGACGACGGTCCTCATGGTCGTCGTCGGCCTGCTGCTCGACACCGACCCCGAGTACTGGCTCGTCGTGCCCTCGCTGCTCGGCGGTTTCTCGATGATCGGCGTGCGGGAACTGGTGCGCACCACCCAGCAGTTGCGGGAGGCCCGGGCCCAGGTCGCCCAGCTCGCCGCGAACGAGGAGCGGCTGCGCCTCGCCCGCGACCTGCACGACCTCCTCGGCCACTCCCTCTCGCTCATCACGCTCAAGAGCGAACTCGCCGGCCGGATGCTGCCCGACCACCCCGACAAGGCCGCCGACCAGGTCGCCGACATCGAGAAGGTCAGCCGGCAGGCCCTGGTCGACGTCCGCGAGGCCGTCACCGGCTACCGGCGGCCCCGCCTCTGCGCCGAACTCGCGGGCGCCAAGGCCGCGCTGACGGCGGCGGGCATCGAGGCGACGGTGCCGGTGGAGGTGCCGGCCGGCCTGCCCGAGACCCAGGACGCGACCCTCGCCTGGACGCTGCGCGAAGCGGTCACCAACGTCGTCCGGCACAGCGGGGCGCGGCGCTGCGCGGTCGACGTCACCCGCCGCGAGACCCTCGCGGGCCCGGTCGTCGAGCTGACCGTCGAGGACGACGGCCGGGGCCCGTCCGGCACCCACCCGGGCAACGGGCTGACGGGCCTCGCCGAACGGCTCGCCCTGGCCGGCGGCGCACTGGAGACCGGGGCGGCGCGGGGGCAGGGCTTCCAGCTGGTGGCCCGGGTGCCCGCGGGCTCGTAGGATCCGCCGCATGAGCCCGATCAAGGTGTTGCTGGCCGAGGACCAGTCGATGGTGCGCGAGGCCCTCGCCGCGCTCCTCGGCCTGGAGCCGGACATCGAGGTCGTCGCTCAGGTGGCCCGCGGGGACGAGGTCCTGGCGGCGGCCCGCGCGCACGCCGTGGACGTGGCGCTCCTCGACATCGAGATGCCGGGCCGCACCGGCATCGAGGCGGCGGCGGAACTCCGCGCCGCGCTGCCGGAGTTGAAGGTGGTCGTGCTGACCACCTTCGGCCGGCCCGGCTATCTGCGCAGCGCCATGGAGGCGGGCGCGCACGCGTTCCTGGTCAAGGACGCCCCGGCGGCCCGGCTCGCCGAGGCCGTGCGCACGGTCCTGGCGGGCGGGCGGGTCATCGACCCCACGCTCGCCGCGGCGGCCCTCGCGGACGGCGCCAACCCGCTCACGGACCGGGAGCGCGAGGTGCTGCGCGCGGCGGCGGACGGCCGCACCAACGCGGAACTGGCCGCGGCCCTCAACCTGTCGCAGGGCACGGTCCGCAACTATCTGTCGGTGGCGATCCAGAAACTGGCGGTGCGCAACCGCGCGGAGGCCGTGGGCAGGGCGCGCGAGAAGGGCTGGCTCTGATCCGCCGAACGGCTCAGTTCAGCATCGCGCGGGCCGCCCGGGCCTGCCCCAGCACCTGCTCCGCCGCGGCCGTGTCCACCGCGGAGACGACCTCCGCGTACGCCTCCAGCTCCACGGCGCCGGTCACGAAGTCGCCCCGCTGCACCAGCAGCTGCGCCCGCTCGTAGCGCAGCCGGGCCGGGTGCGACGGCAGCAGCAGCGACAGCTCCACGGCCCACAGCGACACGTCGGACCGCTCCGGCCTGGTCGCCGCCCACGCCCGGACGTTGTTGAGGATCCGCAGCACGACCTCCAGCGGATCGGCCGGCGTCAGCATCGACGGATCCAGCGGGGCCCCGGTCGCCCCGGCCACCAGCAGCTCCGTGTCGGCCCCGGTCAGCACCCGCCCGCCGTCGAACGGATCGGCCAGCACCTGCTCCTGCGGCGGACCGAAGCCGACCACGAAGTGGCCGGGCAGCGCGACCCCGTAGACCGGCGCACCGGCCCGCCGGGCCACCTCCATCCACACCACCGACAGCAGGATGGGCAGCCCGCGCCTGCGCCGCACCACGTCGTGCAGCAGCGACGACTCCAGCCGCTGGTAGTCGCCGGGCACGCCGTGGAAGCCGAGCCGGGCGCCGAGCAGCTCGGCCAGGGCCGTCGCCCAGGACCGCGGGCCGCCCGGCCGGAACGGCAACCGGCCGGCCAGATCGTCCAGTTCGATGTGGACCGCGTCCATCCCGGCCTCGTCGAGCGCCGGGTCCGCCTGGGCGGCGAGCAGCAGACACAGCTGGGCCAGATCGGGCCGCTCGGCCCGAGCCTCCTCGGCGAACCGGCGCCGAAGCTCCGTCGAACGTGGGGACAAGTGGGGGGACATACGTGCCTCGTGCCCTCTCCGGCCGATCGATTAGCGGGTCACCGGGCGCTCCGGTCCGGAGCACGGTAGTGGTGATAGACGTGGTGTGTGGCGAAACCCATGCGGTCGTACAGGACGCGCGCCCCCTCGTTGTCCGCCTCGACCTGGAGCCAGGCCGCCGACGCGCCCTCGTCGAGCGCCTGCCGCGCGAGCGCCGTCATGACCTTCGTGGCCAGCCCGCGGCGGCGGTGAGCGGGGTCGACCTCGACGGCCGCGAACCCGGCCCACCGTCCGTCGACCACGCACCGGCCGATCGCGGCGGGCACCTCGCCCTCGCCCGGCACGGTCGCGAACCACACCGACGGCCCGGCGCACAGCACCTTCAACGCGACCTCGCTCGCCCCCTTGCGCTGGTAGCGCGCGAGCCACGCCTCCCCGGGGGCCCGCGTCAGCACGACCTCGGCACCGGGGTCGGCCTGGTCCCCGACGGGCGCGAGCGCGGCGATCCGCAGCTCGGCGCTGACCTCCCGCACCCACCCCCGCTCCGCGAGCTCGGCGCACAGCAGCTCCTGCGTGCCCTCGGCGCCGGTCGCGGTCTGCGCGTACGCGGGCAGCCCGCGCTCCGCGTACCACTCCCGCACCCGGGCCAGCGCGGCGTCGAGCGGCAGCCCCGGATCACCCACGGGCAGCACGGAGTTGGCCCGCCGGGTGAAGCCCTCCCGTCGCCCGGCCACCGCCCCACGACGACGCGCTTCGCGCGGCCCCTGCTGGTACGCGGCCCGCAGCTCCCACTCGCCGAGCCGCTCGCTCTCGACCGGCCGCCAGGCACGGGAGGAGACCCGGGCCAGTTCCGCGTACGTCGCCGACGGGCCGCGGCGGCGCGCCGGTTCGGCCGGCACGACCTTCCCGGCGACCAGCGTCGCCTCCTCGATCTCGACCCGTTCCCCGGTCCTTCGTGTGACGAGCAGCACACCCTCGTCCCACGATGTGAGAACACCTACGGTGTCGGTGAACTTCCGACCCGCGGGCCCGTCCTCGCTCACCCGTCGCACAGAGACGCGTTTTCCCACGTCAGCGCCGGTGATACGGACTTCGAGCCGTCCGCCCGCAGTGAATTCCACAGCTCGGTCCACCCCTCCTGTTCGGATCATGCCCAGGAACGGAGATACTAGGGGCGGGCATCGACGACGCCGCGCTCCCGCGCGCCAGGCGGCGGAGCCTGCGGAGGCCCGCCAGCGCCCTATCGAGGAGGAACGACAGCGTGACCTACGTCATCGCGCAGCCTTGTGTCGACGTCAAGGACAAGGCGTGCATCGAGGAGTGCCCGGTCGACTGCATCTACGAGGGCTCCCGGTCCTTGTACATCCACCCGGACGAATGCGTCGACTGTGGTGCCTGTGAGCCGGTCTGCCCGGTCGAGGCGATCTTCTACGAGGACGACACTCCGGAGGAGTGGAAGGACTACTACAAGGCGAACGTCGAGTTCTTCGACGAGCTCGGTTCGCCCGGTGGTGCCTCGAAGATGGGCCTGATCGAGAAGGACCACCCGTTCATCGCCGCCCTGCCGCCGCAGAACCAGTAACAGCGTTCAGCGGTACGCACAGGCGCTGCCCCGGTCCCGTACGGCCTCGACTGCCGTACGGGACCGAGGCATTTGTCCACACCCCTGCGAAAGAAGTGAGCCGACCAGGTGTCCGCAGCCCCCGCCCCTATTGATCGCCTCCCCACCTTCCCCTGGGACAAGCTGGAGCCGTACAAGAAGACGGCCGCGGCGCACCCGGACGGCATCGTCGACCTGTCCGTCGGCACGCCCGTCGATCCGGTGCCCGAGCTGATCCAGAAGGCGCTGATCGACGCCGCGGACTCGCCGGGCTACCCGACGGTGTGGGGCACGCCCGAGCTGCGCGACGCGCTCGTCTCGTGGTGCGAGCGCCGCCTCGGCGCCCGCGACTTCGGGCACGGGAACGTGCTGCCGGTCGTCGGCTCGAAGGAGCTCGTGGCCTGGCTCCCGACCCAGCTGGGCCTCGGCCCGGGCGACAAGGTCGCCTACCCGCGCCTGGCGTACCCGACGTACGAGGTGGGCGCCCGCCTCGCCCGCGCCGAGTACGTCGTCTACGACGACCCCACCGAGCTCGACCCCGAGGGCGTGAAGCTCCTCTGGCTCAACTCCCCGTCGAACCCGACGGGCCGGGTGCTCGGCAAGGACGAGCTGACCCGCATCGTCGCCTGGGCCCGCGCGCACGACATCCTCGTCTTCTCGGACGAGTGCTACCTGGAGCTGGGCTGGGAGGCCGACCCGGTCTCGGTCCTGCACCCGGACGTGAACGGCGGCTCGTACGAGGGCCTGGTCGCGGTCCACTCGCTCTCCAAGCGCTCGAACCTGGCGGGCTACCGCGCGGCGTTCGTCGCGGGCGACGCGGCCGTCCTGCACGACCTGCTCCAGATCCGCAAGCACGGCGGCATGATGACCTCGGCCCCGACGCAGGCGGCCGTCGTCGCGGCCCTCGGCGACGACCAGCACGTCCACGAGCAGCGCGCCCGCTACGCGGCCCGCCGTGAACTGCTGCGCTCGGCCCTCCTGGAGCACGGCTTCCGCATCGAGCACAGCGAGGCCAGCCTCTACCTGTGGGCGACCCGGGACGAGTCCTGCTGGGACACCGTCGCCCACCTCGCGGGTCTCGGCATCCTGGTGGCCCCCGGCGACTTCTACGGCACGGCGGGCGAGCGGTTCGTCCGGGTGGCGCTGACGGCGTCGGACGAGCGGGTCGGGGCCGCCGTGGACCGGCTGGCCCAGGGCTGACACGCTCGGCCCGGACACGGGAGCGGGGTGCCGGGAGCGCGTGGCTCCGGGCACCCCGTTCGTGCACTCCGCGGCGGATCAGCCGAGCGGCAGGCCCTTCACGGGCAGCTGGTCGGTCGGCAGGCCGCCCTGGGTGACCGCGTCGGTCGGCAGGCCGCCGGCCGTCGGCAGACCGTCCTTGGTCGCCGCTCCGGCCGTCTCGCCGAGCACGTCGCCCGCGCTGCCGGCCAGGTCGCCCGCGGCCTTCTGCGCGGCGGGCGTGGCGGTCTTGGCGCCCTTGCCGACGGCCTTGCCCGCGGTGGGCACGGCCTTCTTGACGGCCTTGCTGCCGGTGTCGCCCGCGAGGCCGCTGACGTTCTGCGCCGCACCGTCGACGGTGTCACCCATGCCCGCACCGTCCAGCGCGGTCAGCCCGCCCAGGTTCGGGGCGGCCGGAAGGTCGACGGCGTGCGCGGAGCCGGCCGCACCGACCACGGGCGCCGCTCCCGCCGCGAGAAGCAGCGCGGCACGGGCGATCCGGCGGGTCAGGGGGAGGGACATGATGCTCCTTAGACGGGAGTGGACGTTGGCTGTCCGGCTGCCGTTCGGCGGCGTGCCGTCCGGCGGTCGGACGCCGTGACAACAGCCCCACGGCCCAGGAAGGTTGCGGGTCGGCAACGTAAAGGGTTGGCAATGCGTCGCATTATCGGCTGTGGATAAAAACGGGCAAACGCCATGTCTCGCGCGCGACTGAAGAACCCTTACAGCCCTGCGCTGACAAGGGGGTTGGGCACCTTGCGGGCCCTGGCCCCGCGGAGTGCGTCAGCCGTCGCGCAGGCATGATCCGCATGCCCCGATCGGGTGACGGGCCGCACTACTGCCCAGTGACGATTCGAACCTCGTCGACGGACCTGGACGCGCCGGGACCGGCCCCCGCGGGACTCTTCGCGGAAACCTTGCGCCAAGCGGCCGCCGCATCCCCCGTGTCCCCGGCGGTCCACTCCCGGCCCGCGTAGGAGACCCGTTCGATGTGCAGCGCGGACGCGTTGGACACGGCCCACTGCGCCAGCTCCCAGCCGCGCTGCCGCTCCCCGCCCTGCGCCGACTCCACGGTGGCGGGCACCGGGATCCGCACCGACCGCCGCTCGCGGTCCGCCGTCGGCGCCACGTCCTTCCCGAAGTCCCGCACCAGCGCGGACTTCACGCGCGCGGGATCACCGGCCCGCGCACCGTCCCCGCCGGCCGGCCGACCGTCGCAGGTCAGCGACGCCGCCGCCCGCCCGGTCAGCGACGCGGCGAGCAGCGTGGCGTCCGGCTCGTGCTTCGCGTACGCCTGCGGGTAGCCACTGCGCTGCACACGCTGCGCGGCCACGGTCAGCGGCAGCCGCGAGTAGCCGGGGATCTTCGCCAGGTGCGCGTAGAACCGGTCGGCCGCGTACACCGGATCCATGATCTGCCGCTCGGAACCCCAGCCCTCGGAGGGCCGCTGCTGGAACAGGCCGAGCGAATCCCGGTCGCCGTGGTGGATGTTGCGCAGGCCCGACTCCTGGAGCGCCGTCGCGAGCGCGATGGTGACGGCACGCTCGGGCATGCCGCGGGAGGTGCCGACCGCGGAGATCGTGGCCGCGTTCACCGCCTGCTCGGCCGTGAACTCGTAGGACGCCCCGTCCCCGTTGGCCGACGCGACCACGCATCTCGGTTTGGCCCGGCCCCCGGTGGCGTACTGCACGGCCACGTACGTGGCCACGGCGAGCAGCACGACCGCGGCCGCGCCGATGCGCAGGAGGCGGCCGCGCCGGAGGAGGGTGGGGGGCTCAGGCACGCGTCCAAGGTACTGGAGGCGCCTGTGGGGCCCGACCCGAGCCCGGGGACGGGACGGAACGGGTGGTCGGGGCCGGGCGTCTAGGATCGGCGGCATGGACCGCACGCCGCTTGACCTCACGCAGGACGCCGCCCGCCTCACCGCCCAGCTGGTTGACTTCCCGTCGCCCAGCGGCAGCGAGAAGGAGCTCGCCGACGCCGTCGAGGAGGCGCTGCGCGCCCTGCCGCACCTCACGGTCGACCGGTACGGCAACAACGTGGTCGCGCGCACGAACCTGGGCCGGTCCGAGCGGATCATCCTCGCCGGCCACATCGACACGGTCCCGATCGCCGACAACGTGCCCTCCCGCCTCGACGAGGACGGCACCCTGTGGGGCTGCGGGACCAGCGACATGAAGTCGGGCGTCGCCGTCCAGCTCCGCATCGCCCAGACCGTCACCGAGCCCAACCGCGACCTCACCTTCGTCTTCTACGACAACGAAGAGGTGGCCGCCCACCTCAACGGGCTCGGGCACGTGTCCGACGCCCACCCCGACTGGCTGGAGGGCGACTTCGCGATCCTCCTGGAGGGCACCGAGGGCCTCGTCGAGGGCGGCTGCCAGGGCACGCTGCGCGTCATCCTGAAGGTCAAGGGCGAACGGGCCCACTCCGCGCGCGCGTGGATGGGCAAGAACGCCATCCACGCCGCCTCCCCGATCCTGGAGCGCCTCGCCGCCTACGAGCCGCGCAAGCCCGTCGTCGACGGCCTGGAGTTCCACGAGGGCCTGAACGCCGTCCGGATCGAGGGCTTCGTCGCCACGAACGTCATCCCCGACGCCTGCGCCGTCACGGTCAACTTCCGCTACGCCCCCGACCGGTCGATGGCGGACGCCGAGCAGTTCGTCCGCGACTTCTTCGCCGGCTGCCCGGTCGAGGAGTTCATCGTCGACGACCACACCGGCGGCGCCCGCCCCGGCCTCACCCACCCCGCCGCGGCCGCCTTCCTGGCCGCCGTGGGCGGCGAGCCGCGCCCCAAGTTCGGCTGGACGGACGTCTCCCGCTTCAGCGCCCTCGGCGTCCCCGCGGTCAACTACGGACCCGGCAACCCGATCTACGCCCACAAGATCGACGAGCGGGTCGACACGAAGCTCGTCCTGGAGGCGGAGCGGGTCCTCGCCGCCTGGCTCACCGCATCCTGATCCTCGGCTTACCGATACGTCAGGGTCCCGCGCATGTAACCCGCGTAGACCTACCCTTGCTCTACGTAAGCGCGTGATACCTGCGCATGGAGGGAGCAGACGATGAGCAACCCGGAGGGCAAGCGACGTCCCAGGGAGCAGCGCACCGGGCCGGTGATTCGCCGGCGCGACCAGGTGCGGCCGGGGACGAGCGATCAGCGTCTGCTCGACTCGGAGGGCCCCTCGGGGTGGGTGCACACCGACCCCTGGCGGGTGCTGCGCATCCAGTCCGAGTTCATCGAGGGCTTCGGCACGCTCGCCGAACTGCCGCCCGCGATCAGCGTGTTCGGCTCCGCGCGCACCCCGCAGGACTCCCCGGAGTACGAGGCGGGCGTCGCCATCGGCAAGGCGTTGGTGGAGGCCGGTTTCGCGGTCGTCACGGGCGGCGGTCCTGGCGCCATGGAGGCGGCCAACAAGGGCGCGGTCGAGGCCAAGGGCATCTCGGTCGGCCTCGGCATCGAGCTGCCCTTCGAGCAGGGCCTCAACCAGTACGTCGACCTCGGCCTGAACTTCCGCTACTTCTTCGTCCGCAAGACGATGTTCGTGAAGTACGCGCAGGGCTTCGTGGTGCTGCCCGGCGGCCTGGGCACCCTGGACGAGCTCTTCGAGGCGCTCACCCTCGTCCAGACCACGAAGGTGACGCGCTTCCCGATCGTCCTCTTCGGTACGCAGTACTGGAGCGGCCTGGTCGACTGGCTCAAGAACACCGTGATCGCCCAGGGCAAGGCCGGCGAGGCCGACCTGCTGCTCTTCCACGTCACGGACGACGTGGAAGAGGCGATCACGCTGGTCACCAAGGAGACGGGCAAGTAGCGCGCCCCGCGGTCGCTACGCGAGTCCCCGGCGGGCGACCGCCGGGGGCCGGTGGCCCGCGATGGACGCCACCATGTCCAGCACCTGCCGGGTCTCGGCGACCTCGTGCACCCGGTAGACCTGCGCCCCCAGCCACGCCGACACCGCCGTCGTCGCCAATGTGCCCAGCACCCGCTCCTTGACCGGCTTGTCGAGGGTCTCGCCCACGAAGTCCTTGTTGGACAGCGAGACGAGCACCGGCCAGCCGGTCTCCACCATCTCCGGCAGCCGCCGCGTCGCCTCCAGCGAATGGCGGGTGTTCTTCCCGAAGTCGTGCCCCGGGTCGATGAGCACCGACTCGCGCGGCACGCCGAGCGCCACCGCCCGCTCCGCGTAGCCGACCGTCACCTTCAGGATGTCGGCCATCACGTCGTCGTAGGTGACCCGGTGCGGCCGGGTGCGCGGCTCGGCGCCGCCCGCGTGCGTGCACACGATGCCGACCCCGTACCGGGCGGCGACCTCCGCGAGCTTCGGGTCGACGCCGCCCCACGCGTCGTTCAGCAGGTCCGCGCCCGCCTCGCAGACGGCCTCGCCGACCTCGTGCCGCCAGGTGTCGACGCTGATGATCACGTCGGGGAACCGCCGCCGCACCTCCGCGACGAACCCGACGGTCCTGCGCGCCTCCTCGGCGGCGTCGACCTCCTCGCCCGGACCCGCCTTCACGCCGCCGATGTCGACGATGGCGGCGCCGTCGGCGACGGCCTGCTCGACGCGGGCCAGCGCCGGCTCGTCCTGGAAGGTGGCGCCCTGGTCGTAGAAGGAGTCCGGGGTCCGGTTCACGATCGCCATGATCACCGGCTCGTGGGCGCCGAACTCGTGTCGGCCCAGCCTCAGCATCCCTGTGACTCTCCTCTGGATCCCACTTCAACGGTCGCCTGCGACCTTAACCGTCGGTGCGGCATGGCACGATCGGACCCTGACGGTTTCGGGCCGCTACGGCCCAGTCGAGCCAGGGGACAGCAGAGATGGTCATGTTCTTGTTTCTGGTCGCCGCGCTCGTCGTGGTGGTCGCGGCGGTGACGCTCGCGGTCCTCGGCGGCGGCGACAGCGGCGCGCTGCGCGACGAGCCGTCCCAGTTCTACGCGGACCCGCTGCCGCAGGACCGCCCCGTGGCCCCCTCCGACGTGGAGGACCTGCGGCTGCCGACGGCCGTGCGCGGCTACCGCATGGCGGAGGTCGACGACGCGCTGAACCGGCTCTGTGCGGAGCTCGCCGAGCGCGACGCCCGCATCACGGAACTGGAGTCGGCCCTCGCCGCGGCGCACGCGCACCGGCCGGTCGACCGCGGCCAGGACCAGCGGGGCTTCGCGCCGCCCGGTGGGTACCAGGGCGAGACGGGGGAGGGCTTCCAGTGAGCGAGCCGGTGACGGGCGCCGCGGTCCCCGGCCCGGACGGCGCGCTCCGCTGCCCCTGGGGCCTGTCGACCGAGGACTACGTCGCGTACCACGACGAGGAGTGGGGCCGCCCGGTCCACGGCGACGACGCGCTGTTCGAGCGGCTGTCCCTGGAGGCCTTCCAGTCGGGCCTCTCCTGGATCACGATCCTGCGCCGCCGCGAGACCTTCAGGGCCGCCTTCTCCGACTTCAAGATCGCGGACGTCGCGGCCTTCACCGACGCCGACCGCGAGCGGCTCCTCGCCGACCCCGGCATCATCCGCAACCGCGCGAAGGTCGACGCGACGCTGGCCAACGCGCGCGTGCTCGCGGACTGGTCCCCGGGCGAACTCGACGAACTCATCTGGTCGTACGCGCCGGACGCCGCGACCCGCCCGGCGCCGCGCGTCCTCGGCGACGTACCGGCGATCACCGACGAGTCGAAGGCGCTCTCCAAGGAGCTGAAGAAGCGCGGCCTGCGCTTCGTCGGCCCCACCACGGCGTACGCGCTGATGCAGGCGTGCGGGCTCGTCAACGACCACCTGGCCGACTGCACGGCCCGCACGCGCGCGTGACAGGCACTAGCGGCCGAGGTACTTCGGCTTCTCCTTGGCGATGAACGCCTGGACGGCGATGGTGTGGTCCTCGGAGGCGCCGGCCCGGGCCTGCAGCTCGTCCTCCTTCTCGAGGGCCTCGTCGAGGGAGTGGTCCGCGGCGAACGCCAGCGACTCCTTCAGCGCGGCGTACGCGACGGTCGGACCTTCGGCGAGCGTGCGCGCCAACGTGCCTGCCGCCTCGGCGAGTTCGGCGCCCGGCACGATCCGGTTCACGATGCCGAGCTCGTACGCCTCCTGCGCCTTCAGGGAGCGCGGGAAGAGCAGCAGGTCGGCGGCGCGCCCGGGGCCGATCAGCCGCGGCAGCGTCCACGAGACGCCCGAGTCGGCGGTGAGCGCGACGCCCGCGAAGGACGTGTTGAAGGACGCGTTCTCCGCGACGATCCGGTAGTCCGCACAGAGCGCGAACCCGAAACCGGCGCCCGCCGCGACCCCGTTCACCGCGGCCACGACCGGCTTCGGCATCTGGGTCAGGGCCCGCACGATCGGGTTGTAGTGCTCGCGCACGGTGCTCATGGTCCGGCCCTCGCCGGCCTCCCGGTCCGCCAGCAGCGAGCCGACGTGCTCCTTGAGGTCCTGGCCCACGCAGAACGCGCGGTCGCCCGCGGCCGTGAGCAGCACGGCCCGCACCGCCTCGTCGGCGGCAGCGGCCTGCACCGCGTCGCGGAGGGCGACCTTGGCCTCGGTGTTCATCGCGTTCATCGCCTCGGGGCGGTTCAGCGTGATCGTCGCGAGCCCGTCGCTCACCTCGTAGAGCACGGTGTCTGCCATGGGACTCCTCCTATGCGGTCGCTTAGTCGTCCGTGCTCAGCATGACGGAGATCACGACGCTTGGCGGGCCCGTCGTGTGTGACCTGCGTCAAACAAATCGGTCACGAGACGGGCACGCGAGCGGCGCAGTATCGCAGTCACATCGCCGAATTGAGTGGTTTTGCTCAAGCGCGTTGCGCAAGCGATGCCGACTGATGTTGGTCATCGGGTCCCGCGATGCGGGATAATGACCTGGAAGCAATGTGTTCGATGCCGGTGACGTGTGCCCGTCCAGAGGGCCGTCGGCTGACGATGAGCTGGTTTCAGGAAGGGGAACGAGCATGGCGGCCATGAAGCCGCGAACGGGTGACGGCCCGCTCGAGGTGACAAAGGAGGGGCGGGGCATCGTCATGCGCGTTCCGCTCGAAGGCGGCGGTCGGCTCGTAGTAGAGCTGACGCCCGACGAGGCCGACGCCCTCGGCGACGCCCTGAAGAAGGTCGTCGGCTGACGCGGAAGCGACCATACCTTTTCGTCTGCCCCGGCACACACTCGGTGCCGGGGCAGCGGCATGCCCCCACCTGACCCCTCCCGCAGCACGCCTTTCGGCGACCACCGCCACCTCCAGGGCACACCCTCCGGGCACGCGGGGAACGGCCCCTTCAGGGGCGCGGGGAACGGCGCGAGCAACCGCGACGACACCGGCACCCGCAGTCCTTGCAGAGGACTCACGGCGAGCAGGCGGCTCTCCAGGGGCGCGGGGAACTGCGCGGCCAGCCACAACGGACCGGCACTCGCGCACGGACCCGAGGACCAACGCCGAGCAGGCGGCTCTACAGGGGCGCGGGGAACGGCGCGACCAGCCACAACGGACCGGCACCCGCCCACGCACACACCACCGCCCCGGACAGCACGCGGAACAAGGCGAAGCCGCGCCAGAACACCCGGCCCCACGCGGAAGCGCTCAGCGCTTCACGGCACAGAGCAACCCGTCCCCCAACGGCAACAGCGACGGCACCAGCTCGGAAGACTCCCGCACGGCCCGCAGCAACTCCCGCAACCGCACCACTTCCACCGGCTGCGGCCCGGAATCCACGGTCCGCCCGTCCGCGAAGACCCCCTCGAAGCACACCAGCCCACCCGGCCGCAGCAGACGCAACGATTCAGCGAGGTAGTCCAGGCACTCCGTCCGGTCACCGTCGCAGAAGACCAGGTCGTACCCGCTGTCCGCGAGCCGAGGCAGCACGTCGAGCGCCCGCCCCGGGATGAAACGGGCCCGGTTGCTGGCGAAGCCGGCCGCGCGGAACGCCTGCCGGGCGAACTGCTGCCGCTCCGGCTCCGGGTCGACCGTCGTCAGCACCCCGTCGGGTCGCATCCCGTTCAACAGATGAATTCCGGACACCCCGGTACCCGTACCGATCTCGGCGACCGCCTTCGCCCCCACCGTGGCAGCGAGCAGCCGCAACGCCGCACCCGCGCCGGGGGAGACCGAACGCAGTCCCGCTTCGCGGGCCCGGTCCCGGGCCCAGCGGAGTGCGTCGTCCTCGGCGACAAAGGCGTCGGCGAACGCCCAGCTCGTCTGCCGGTTGCCGGTAATGGCCCTCTCCTGTCCCCGTGGTTGCCTGCGCGTGACTTTATCCGTTGGTGGCGGGAACTCGCAGATGGGACCGGGCGTTTAGAAGGGCAGGGGGAAAGAGCAGGCTGAAGCGGGGGCAGCGGGATGGCGACAGCGACGAAACCGGCGGCCGGGACGGCGTCCGGAGACCGACCGGCAAATCTGAGTAAAAACGCTTATCCGGAGCTAACGGGCGAGGTGGCTATGGTAGGGGCTCCACTGGACACCACCAGAGCCGACAGGGGAGGTGCGGCTGCGCCTGTGGATCGGGGAGGAGTGCTGCGGCGCTTTCTCAGGTCGGCGGGTGAGCCGAAATCCGTGACCAACACCGCTGACCGAATCCGCACCGTTGACTCCGCGCAGCAGACCGCGACCTTTGCCGCTGACGCGGAATCTCAGGCGTGGACTCCGCCCACCTGGGAGGAGATCGTCAGCACGCACAGCGGCCGTGTCTACCGACTCGCCTACCGTCTGACCGGAAACCAGCACGACGCCGAGGACCTCACGCAGGAAGTCTTCGTCCGTGTCTTCCGCTCGCTGTCGACGTACACGCCGGGCACCTTCGAGGGCTGGCTCCACCGCATCACGACGAACCTGTTCCTGGACATGGTCCGCCGCAAGCAGCGCATCCGCTTCGACTCCCTCGGGGACGACGCGGCCGAGCGCCTGCCCAGCCGCGACCCGTCCCCGCAGCAGGTCTTCAACGACGCGCACTTCGACGCCGACGTCCAGCAGGCGCTGGACACGCTCGCGCCCGAGTTCCGTGCCGCCGTCGTCCTGTGCGACATCGAGGGGCTCTCGTACGAGGAGATCGCCGCGACCCTCGGCGTGAAGCTCGGCACGGTCCGCAGCCGCATCCACCGCGGCCGCTCCCAGCTGCGCAAGGCGCTGCAGCACCGTTCGCCCGAGGCTCGCAAGGAGCGCCGCACGCTCGCGGCCACGGGTATCCCTGTGCTTGGAGGAGGGGGCGCGACCGCGTGAGTGGATCACGTCTCAATCCTGCCGAGCGCCAACTGACCGCGGCCGACCAGCATCTCGGGGACCGGCTGGCCGCACTGGTCGACGGCGAACTGGACCATGACGCCAGAGAGCGCGTCCTCGCCCACCTGGCGACGTGCGCCAAGTGCAAGGCCGAGGCCGACGCCCAGCGCCGCCTCAAGAGCGTCTTCGCCGAGGCGGCCCCGCCGCCGCCGTCGGAGAGTTTTCTCGCCCGCCTCCAGGGATTGCCCGGGGGAGGTGACAGCGACGGTGGTACGCCACCGTTCGGGGGAGGCGGCTTCGGCACCGGCCGCCCCCTCGGAGGAGCCCGTGGCTTCGGCCAGGGAGTCTTCGACGTAGACCCGGAGCCGTTCGGGTACGCGCCGTCCGGTGCGCACGCCGCCGTCCTGCCCAGCGGGCAGCGCGGCTTCCGTATCCACGAAGTGGGCCGTCCCGACCGGACCGAAGGGGACCGCGCCTCCCGCGGCCGCCGCTTCGCGTTCGCGGCCGCCGGAGCGGTCTCGCTCGCCGCGATCGCCCTGGGCGGGGTCACGACCGCCGCCCCGGTCGACGCGGGTGACGTGCGCGGTGGCGGTTCCGGCAGCAATGTCACACCGCTGCGCAGCCAGCCGGTGGGCGGTGCCTCGGCGTCCGAGAACCAGCGGCGCAGGGCGCTGTCCCCGCTGCTCGGCCAGCGCGGAGGAGCCCTTGCCGCGCCGGTCTCGTCGACCCGGGCGAGCGCTCCGCTGCTGCCCGGTGGCGGGCACGCGGACAGTGCGGCCTATCCGTTCTCGACCCCGATGCTCTCCGAGGCGGCCCGTATGTCGCCTCTCATACGCCCCGCCGCGACCGTCCCCGCGGTCTCCGTCGCTCCGGAGCCGCAGGCGACGCCCGAGGCGACCGCGTTCGACGGGACGTCGCCCGGCCTCGCCGCCGCCCCGGCGTCCTCGCCGACCGCGTCGTCCCGCCCGTCCGCACTCCGCTGACGCACCCTGCGCCGGGGCCGTCGAACCTGGTTGAATCCAGGTGAGGCCGCGCGCCGGGTGGTGACCCGGGCCGCGCGCGTGGGAGCCCGCGGTGTGGTGCCGCGAGCGAGCTGTGGGGAGAACGGCGGGACATGGACGAGGGCAAGCCCACAAAGGCCAAGTGGTGGAGCCGCCCCCGACCGAGTACGGGGCGCTCCGCGGGGGACGACGGCGACTGGCACCTGCCCGCGCCGCATGCGTCCGGAGCCGGAGCGGACGGCGGTGCCGAGCCGTTCCCGGCGGGCGCGGCCGACACCGGATCCGGCCGGGCCCCGGACCCGGACACCACCGAACCGTTCCCGCCCGCTGAGCGGGACGCTTCCGCGCCGATGCCGCCGGCCCCGGTGGACGCCGCGGTGGATTCCGCGCCGACGGGGGCAGCCCCGGCCCACCCTGCACCGACGCCGCCGGGCCCGGTCGACGTGCCCCTAGCCGAGGCCCGACCGGCTGAGCCCGAGCCCGCACTTGCACCCACCTCCGCATCCCCGGCCCCGGCCCCCGTGCCGCCCGGCATGGCGGACACGGACGACAGGGACGGCACGGACGACCGGGACGCCGCGGACAACCGCCCCGCCGCAGGCCCGAGTTCGGCCCAGGGACCGGTCGACGCCGTACCGGATGCGCCCGGCCCCGCCCCGGTCGACGAGAGCCCCCGGCCGCTGCACGACCCCGACCCGTACAGCACGCCGCCGTACGGCGAGCCGGGGCCGTGGGCTCCGGCGCCGCCCGTCCAGCACCCGGGCACGACCCCGGCCCACGGCACCCCGGCCGCCCCCGCGCCGCCGCCGTACCAGGACGCCCCCGCTCCACCCCACAACCCGACGCCGCATCCGCAGGCACACCCCGGCCAGCACCCGGCAGCCCCGGTCCCGCAGCCCCAGCCCGGCCCGCACCCGGCGGCCGTGGTCCCGCAGCCCCAGCCCAGCGCGCACCCACAACCGCAGCCCGGCCCGCACCCACAACCACAGACCGGTCAGCACCCACTGCCCCAGCCCGCCCCGCACCCGGCAGCCCCGGCCCCGTCGGCGCACGGGCCGATGCCGCAGGCCGGCCACGCACCGCAGCCCGCTCACGCCCTCGCGCCCGTCCCCGCTCAGCCTCACGCATCCGCCCCCGCCCAGAGCCCCACGCCCGCCCCCGCCCAGGGGTCCGCTCACGCCCCCGCCCAGGGGCCCGCTCACGCCCCCGCCGGCCCTCCGCACGTGGCCTTTGGTGGGGCGGGGCAGGGGAGTGTCGGGCCCTGGCAGCAGTACGACCCGTGGGCCGGGCCCGTGTCGTTGTCGGGGAGCGGTGGGCCCGTCGGTGGCCGGCCGCGGCGCGGGCGCAAGGCGCTCGTGCTGGGAGCCGTGCTGATCGCGCTCGTCTCCGGCGGCGTGGGCGGTGCCATCGGCTCGTACTTCGAGCGGAACGGCGGGACGGACGTCGAACTCCCGCAGGCCGGCGTCGAGTCGAAGGGGCGCGCCCCCGACAGCGTCGCGGGCATCGCGGCCCGCGCCCTGCCGGGCGTCGTCACCATCCACACCAAGGGCTCGTCGGAGCAGGGCACCGGCACCGGGTTCGTCCTCGACAAGCAGGGCCACATCCTCACCAACAACCACGTCGTCGAACCGGCGGGATCCGATGGTGAGATATCCGTCACGTTCGCGGGCGGTGAGAGCGCCGACGCCGAGGTGGTCGGCCACGACAGCGGTTACGACCTCGCCGTCATCAAGGTCGACGGCGTCCGCGGCCTGAAGCCCCTGCCCCTCGGCAACTCCGAGAACGTCCAGGTCGGCGACCCGGTCGTGGCCATCGGTGCCCCCTTCGACCTCGCCAACACGGTGACCTCCGGCATCATCAGCGCCAAGGAGCGGCCGATCACGGCGGGCGGCGAGAAGGGCGACGGGAGCGACGTCAGCTATGTGGACGCGCTGCAGACCGACGCCCCCATAAACCCGGGCAACTCGGGCGGCCCGCTGGTCGATTCGAAGGCCCGCGTCATCGGCATCAACAGCGCCATCAGGTCCGCCGACAGCGGCTCCGAGCTGGACGGCGGCCAGGCCGGCTCGATCGGCCTCGGCTTCGCCATCCCGGTCAACCAGGCGAAGCGGGTCGCCGAGGAGCTGATCAACACCGGCAAGGCCACCCACCCGGTGATCGGCGTCACGCTCGACATGGACTACTCCGGCGACGGCGCCCGCGTCGGCACGAAGGGCAACAGCGGCGGTTCGGCGGTCACTCCGGGCGGCCCCGGTGACAAAGCGGGCATCGAACCCCGTGACGTGATCACCGCGGTGGACGGCGTCCGCGTCCACTCCGGCGAGGAGCTGATCGTCAAGATCCGCGCCCACCGCCCCAAGGACAAACTGGAACTCACGGTCGAACGGAACGGAAAGGAACGGAAGGTGGCCCTCGTCCTCGGTGCCGCCGACGGCACCTGACCGGCCGTTCTCCGGTTCCCGTGATCCTGGACGTAGCCCAGTGGCTACCGAACGGACAGGATCGCCGGGTACCGTGGACCCGGTCCGATGCCGGACCCTGCCGAAGACCTGCTACTGAAACCGACCGCGGGCCGAGGACACGCTAGGAGTGCAAGGTGTTCAACGACATTGGCCCACTGGAGGTCGTGACGCTCGTCGTGCTGGCCGTGCTCGTCTTCGGCCCCGACAAGCTCCCGAAGCTGATCCAGGACGTCTCGCGCACCATACGCAAGATCCGCGAGTTCTCGGACAGCGCCAAGGAAGACATCCGTAGCGAACTGGGCCCGGAGTTCAAGGACTTCGAGTTCGAGGACCTGAACCCCAAGACGTTCATCCGCAAGCAGCTGGACAGTGACGAGCTGGGGCTCAAGGAGATCCGCAACGGCTTCGACCTGAAGAAGGAAATGGCCGAGGTCACCGACGCGGTGCACACCGTGGGCGAGCTGGAGGAGTCCGGTTCGGCGGGTGCCGCCGGCGGATCCGGCGGCACGTCAGGCGGCCGCGTCGACATGCAGAAGCGCCCCGAGACGCCGGGGAAGACGGAGAAGCCGGACGCCGGCGACCCGCCCCCGTTCGACACCGACGCGACCTGAACCACACCCATCGGAACCGGGCCTCCTGGACCCGGTGTGGCATCCTGCCTTGTTGTTGCGCGGACCGGACGTGAGAACGCCCGAGGGGGGCGGGCCGCTCCGGTCCGTACGAGAGCGAGGAGGCGGCCGGGTACATGGAGACGACGAGTCGGGTGGGCGCGCAGGCGCCGGCCACCGAGGGGGCCGGTCAGGTTCCCACGGCCCGGCGCACGGTCGACGGCTACCTGCTGGCGCCCTTCCCGTGGTACGGCCTCGACGAGGCCTTCACGGGACCGCGTTGGCTGATGCAGGTCGGCACCACGGCGGACGGGTCCGTCGAGCACGGTTCGATCGGGCACGGTGACGAGCCCTCGGTGCGCAGTGAAGGCACCGAGGACACCGAGCGGTTCGCGGTCGTGGTGACCGTCGCCGCCAATCCGGTACGGCGCAGCGCCGACGGCACGGGTGTCCTCGACGCCACGTCCGTCTCCTCGGCGGCCTGGCTCGCCGGGGTGGGACTGCTCTCGTACACCTGGCCGGGCCAGATGGACCACACGCTGCGCGACGACTGGCTGGACCAGCAGACCGAGACGGCGTGGGTCCTCGCGGACGACCTCCGGTCGGACGACTGGGCCTCGCTGACGCTGCCCGTGGACGGGGTGCCGACACCGTTCCACTACCGGGAGTCCGAGTACGGGTGGGTGCTGGCCGGGTCCACGGAGGCCGGGGTGCACCTGGGCGCGTACGGTCGGGGCATGAGCGCGTACGGTCTGGGCTTCTCCGTCGTCAAGGACGTCGCCGAGTACGCCTGAGCGGTCCGAAGGTCCGGCCGGTCCGGCCGACCCGCACACAGTTCCTCGCGCCCCTGGAGGCATGCGCAGCGCATGCCTCCAGGGGCGCGAGGACTGTCAGAACTTGTTGCGCGGGGTGATCCCCAGCGACATCCCCGACAGGCCGCGCTGGCGGCCGCCGAGCTTGCCCGCGATGGCGCGGAGCGCGGAGCCCGCGGGGGAGTCGGGGTCGGTCAGGACGACCGGCTTGCCCTCGTCGCCGCCCTCGCGCAGGCGGACGTCGATCGGGATCGAGCCGAGGACCGGCACCGTCGCGCCGGTGGTCCGGGTCAGGCCGTCGGCGACCAGCTGGCCGCCGCCCGTGCCGAACACGTCGACCATCTCGCCGCAGTGCGGGCACGGCAGGCCCGACATGTTCTCGACGACGCCCACGATCTTCTGGTGGGTCTGGACGGCGATGGAGCCGGCCCGCTCGGCGACCTCGGCGGCGGCCTGCTGCGGCGTCGTCACGACGAGGATCTCGGCGTTCGGCACCAGCTGGGCGACGGAGATGGCGATGTCACCGGTGCCCGGCGGCAGGTCGAGCAGGAGCACGTCCAGGTCGCCCCAGAACACGTCCGCGAGGAACTGCTGGAGCGCGCGGTGGAGCATCGGGCCGCGCCACACCACGGGCGCGTTGCCGGGCGTGAACATGCCGATCGAGATGACCTTCACGCCGTTCGCCGACGGCGGCATGATCATGTTCTCGACCTGGGTGGGCTTGCCGTCGGCGCCGAGCATGCGCGGCACGGAGTGGCCGTAGATGTCCGCGTCGACGACGCCGACCTTGAGGCCGTCCGCGGCCAGCGCCGCCGCCAGGTTCACGGTCACCGACGACTTGCCGACGCCGCCCTTGCCGGAGGCCACCGCGTACACGCGGGTCAGCGAGCCGGGCTTGGCGAACGGGACCTCGCGCTCGGCCGTGCCGCCGCGCAGCGCCGCCGCCAGCTCCTTGCGCTGCTCGTCGCTCATCACGTCGAGGGTGACCTGGACGTCGGTCACGCCGTCGACGCGGGAGACGGCCTCGCGCACGTTGTTCTCGATCGTCGAGCGCATCGGGCAGCCGGAGACGGTCAGGTACACGGTGACCGCGACGACTCCGTCCGCACCGATGTCCACCGATTTGACCATCCCCAACTCGGTGATGGGTCGCTGGATCTCGGGGTCGTTCACTGTCGCGAGCGCCTCGCGCACCGCGTCTTCCGTAGCCATACCACCGATAGTACGGCGCGGTAACCGGGGCACGGAAAGCCCCGTCAGCGGTCGCCTACGTCACGTCCGCGTTCGCCGTCCGCCGGGAATACGCCGCCCTGCGAGACGGACCGCTGCTGCTCCTCCAGCTCCTTGAGGAGGTCCTGCAGCTCGGAGCGGATCCAGTCGCGGGTCGCTACCTCGCCGAGGCCGATCCGCAGCGCCGCGACCTCGCGGCTCAGATACTCGGTGTCGGCGATCGACCGCTCGTTCTGCTTGCGGTCCTGTTCGAGATTGACGCGGTCGCGGTCGTCCTGCCGGTTCTGGGCGAGGAGGATCAGCGGAGCGGCGTACGACGCCTGCAGCGACAGCATCAGGGTCAGGAAGATGAACGGGTAGTTGTCGAAGCGCAGGTCCGCGGGGGCCGTCACGTTCCAGATCACCCACGCGATGATGATCACCGTCATCCAGACGATGAACCGCCCGGTCCCCAGGAATCGGGCGATCCGCTCCGAGAGCCGGCCGAAGGCCTCCGGGTCGTAGTCCGGCAGGAGCTTGCGGCGCGGCGGGCGCGGCTGGTCGAGCCGGATGCGCGGCCTGCGGGTCTCCTGTGTGCGCTCACGCTCGTCAGTCGCCATGGTTCACCTCCCCGGACAGATGGAACTCCTGCTCGCGCCAGTCGTCGGGCAGCATGTGGTCGAGCACGTCGTCCACCGTCACGGCGCCGAGCAGCGACCCGCTCTCGTCGACGACGGGCGCGGCCACCATGTCGTACGTGGCGAAGAACCCGGCGATCTCCTGCAGCGCCGCGTCCGGGGCGAGGGCCTGGAGATCCTCGTCGAGGATCGAGCTGACCATCGTGTACGGGGGGTCGCGCAGCAGCCGCTGGAAGTGGATGGTGCCGAGGTACTTGCCGGTCGGCGTCTCGTCCGGCGGGCGGCACACGTAGACCTGCGCGGCGAGCGCGGGCGACAGGTCCGGGTTGCGGACCCGGGCGAGGGCGTCGGCGACGGTCGCGTCCGGGCGCAGCACGATCGGCTCGGTCGTCATCAGACCGCCCGCCGTCCGGTCCTCGTACGCCATCAGACGCCGCACGTCGGCCGCCTCGCTGGGCTTCATCAGGGTGAGCAGCCGCTCCTTGTCGGCCTCGGGCAGCTCGCCCAGCAGGTCGGCGGCGTCGTCCGGGTCCATCTCCTCCAGGACGTCGGCGGCGCGCTCCTCCTTCAGCTTGCCGAGGATCTCGATCTGGTCGTCCTCGGGGAGCTCCTCCAGGACGTCGGCGAGCCGCTCGTTGGTGAGAGCGGCGGCGACCTCGGCCCGGCGCTTGGGGGAGAGGTGGTGCAGCACGTTGGCGAGGTCGGCGGGGCGCAGCTGCTCGAAGGTGGCGAGCAGGCTCTCGGCGCCCTGCCCGTGCTCCTCCAGGGAGAACCCGTCGACGGCCGACCAGTCGACGGTGAGCGTCTCGCCCCTGCTGCGCCGGAACGCGCCGCTCTTCCCCTTCCGCACGAAGACCCGGTCGATCTCCCAGTCGCGGCGGGCGGGCAGCTGCTGGATCGACACGTCCAGGACGGTGACCTCCTCGCCCGTCTCCACCAGGCGGACCCGCCGGTCCAGCATCTCGCCCAGCACGAGCCGCTCGGTGGGCCGCTGCTCGAAGCGCCGCACGTTGAGCACGCCGGTGGTGATGACCTGGCCGGACTCGATGCCGGTGACGCGGGTCATGGGCAGGAAGATGCGGCGCCTCGTGGACAGTTCGACGACGAGCCCGAGCAGCCGGGGCGGGCGCCTGCTCACCCGCAGCATCGCCACCAGGTCGCGCACGCGCCCCACCTGATCGCCGTTCGGGTCGAAGACGGGGACACCGGAGAGGTGCGAGACGAAGATCCGGGGGGCGACTGCCGCCATGTCTCCTCGCACCTCCTTCTCGTCCAGATCCATCCGGATATACGAACAATCCGTGGTTCAGGCTAGCCGGTACCGATGCAACACGCCTTTGCGCTGCGGCCACCCGGACCCCCACGAGTAACCGCAGATCGCAGGGGTACGCTGCCGTCTGCCCGCACTGACGAGAGGTAGTCCCGCCCGTGACCGCACTTCCCCCGGCCCGCCGCATCCGCAGGACCCTCCTGGTCGGTGTGATCAGTACGGGACTCGCGGCCGGGCTCGCGGCGTGCGGCGGTGACGACGACCCGGACGCCGGCACGAACGGCGTCGGCAAGCTGGCCCCCGGCAAGATCCAGAGCCGTACGGTCAAGGCGGCACAGGGCGCCGACGCGGTGCACGTCTCCGGCACGGTGGTCAGCAGCGGCAAGACCTACAAGCTGGACATGCGCCTCAACGCGGACGGCGGCTCGGGATCGGTGACGACGGGCGGCAGCACGTTCCGGCTGCTGCGGGTCGGCGAGCACCTGTACCTCAAGGCGGGCACCGACTTCTGGACCCACTCGGACGACGACAAGAGCGGGCACGACGAGGGCGCGGCGGCCGAGAAGCTCGACGGCAAGTACGTGAAGGTGCCGACCGGCGACCCGGCGTACAAGCGGCTCAGCACCTTCACCGACAAGGAAGTGCTGCTCGACGGGCTGCTCACGCTGCACGGCACCGTGGAGAAGGGCGACCGCGGCACCTCCGGCGGCGTCCGCACGATCGAGCTCACCGGCGACAAGGGTGCGGGCGGCACGCTCGACGTCTCCCTGGAGGGCACCGCCTACCCCATGCGCCTGGAGCGTGCGGGCGGCGCCGGAACGCTCCAACTGGCCGACTGGGGCCGGGACTTCACACTGCGCGAGCCGGAGTCCGGGGACACGGTGGACTACGGTCAGGCGCTGCCGTCGTCCTGACCTGGCCGTCCGACGCTCAGCGCTTCTTGCGCCGGGCCAGCAGCCGGGGCAGTCCGGCCGGGACCGGATTGCGGGTCGTCGCGGGCGAGACGACCGGCGGGGCGGCCTGCGATCCCTCGGCGGCCGGCACCGTCTCCCCGCCCACCGGTTCGAGCCGCAGCACCCGGCACTCCCGGCTCCACCGCTCGGTCATCGTCTCCGCGTCCGGGGCGTTCAGCCGCTTGCCCTTGAGCTCGCCGACGGCCGCCTCCCACGCCTCCGTGCCGGGGGACAGCTCCACGACCTTCGCCTGCCAGCCGACGAGCCGCCCGCCCTTGTCCTTGCTGCGCACGGTGACGGTGGCCGGGCCGCCGTCGACCAGCCCGGGCAGCGGCTGCTCGCCGGGCCCGTCGCCGACCACGTGCGCCGCGCCCTCGTGCCACAGGTGCCACAGCGCGCGCTCCGTGCCCGAGGCGCCGCGGACCCAGATCAGCCCGGACTTCTTCGTGGCCTCCTCGACGAGGGCGGCGTCGAGCAGTTCAGCAGTCGTCATGCGGCAAGCGTAGCGGCGGCCTTCACAGCCACCCGTTCCGCTTCAGGGTCCGGTGGATGCCGAAGCAGACGGCGCCGATGACGGCGAGCACCATCGGATAGCCGAACCGCCAGTGCAGCTCGGGCATGTACGTGAAGTTCATCCCGTACACGCCGCACACCATCGTCGGTACGGCGATGATGGCGGCCCACGAGGTGATCTTGCGCATGTCCTCGTTCTGGGCGACGGACGCCTGCGCGAGGTTGGCCTGGAGGATCGAGTTGAGCAGTTCGTCGAAGCCGATGACCTGCTCCTGGACGCGCTCCAGGTGGTCGGCGACGTCGCGGAAGTACTTCTGGATGTCGGGGTCGATCAGCCGCATCGGCCGCTCGCTCAGCAGCTGGAGGGGGCGCCGCAGCGGCGCCACGGCGCGCTTGAACTCCAGTACCTCGCGCTTGAGTTGGTAGATGCGGCCGGCGTCGGAGCCGCGCGGGGCGCCCTTGCCGGTCTGCGAGAAGACCTCGGTCTCGACCTCGTCGATGTCGTCCTGCATGGCGTCGGCGACGGCCAGGTAGCCGTCGACGACGTGGTCGGCGATGGCGTGCAGCACGGCGCTCGGCCCCTTGGCGAGCAGCGCCGGGTCGTCCTGGAGGCGGTGCCGGAGCGCGCGCAGGGAGCCCTGGCCGCCGTGCCGGACGGTGATGAAGAAGTCCCGGCCGGTGAAGCACATGACCTCACCCGTCTCGACGACCTCGCTCGTCGCGGTGAGCTCGGCGTGCTCGACGTAGTGGATGGTCTTGAAGACGGTGAAGAGCGTGTCGTCGTAGCGCTCCAGCTTGGGCCGCTGGTGCGCGTGCACCGCGTCCTCCACGGCGAGCGGGTGCAGCCCGAACTCCCGGGCGATGCCGGAGAATTCGGCCTCGGTCGGCTCGTGCAGGCCGATCCAGGCGAAGCCGCCGTCGCGGCGCACCCGCCGGCGGGCCTCGAGCGGCGTCAGGCACTCGGGGGCGTCGACGCGGGCCCCGTCGCGGTAGACGGCGCAGTCGACGACCGCGGAGACGGCCGACGGGTCACGGGTCGTGTCGTAGGTGCTGCGGGCTTCGTTGCCGTACGGGGCCACGCTCTTGCGCAGCGAGGGGCGGACGGCGGCACGCAGGTCGCGAATCATCGACATGGGCAGGCTCCTTCGCGGGCGGGAGCCGCCGGCAACGGATCGGAACTGCCCGGAATGAGGACGTCCTGGCGAGCGGGACATGCTGCACGTCCACAAAGCGGGGAGCACCGCACCGGCGCCGGGGCGGCTTCGCTTACTGATTCAGATCGGTGAGATCAGAAAGATCAGGTGGAAACGAAGTGCTCTTCCGGCACGCGCGGGCAGCCCGGGAACCGCTGTCTGCGAAGTGGGATACGGGCCTATCGGCCGGAAGAACGGGTGGTACTGCACGGTCGACTTCGATCCATGACAGCCCCACCTCCTCCAGCCGGTCCCCCGTGGGGGACGTCTCATCCCCGTCAAGGGACGTCTGTGGGCCGGGAACCCAGAGCACGCTCTGCGTACCGTCCCGACCAGCGGCCAAGACTATCAGCCGACTGAAGAAGCAAGCCCCGTCTTTACCCGTTGCATGCGAGTTCTATGCTCGCGGGATGGCAGAAGTTCTTGCGTTGGTGGAAGCCCGGCTGCGCACGGCCCTGGGCGAGCCGGACGCGCGCGCGGCGGTCACGTTCCTGGGCACCGACCGGATCGAGGTGCTGCGCTTCACGGACGGTGACCTCGTGCGGTACGCGACCCTCGGCATGTCCGCGTCCCCGATGTCCGATCCGACCGCGGCGCTCGCCGATCCGGTGAAGGGCCCGCGCGCCGAGCTCGTCCTGACCGTCCGCGCCGGTCTCGCCGACACCGACAAGGCGCTCCGTCCGCTCGCCGTGCTCGCCGCGTCCCCGCAGGTGGAAGGCGTCGTCGTGGCGCCCGGCGCCTCGCTGGACGTGGGGGAGCCGCTGTGGCCGGGCGCTCCGTTCACCTCGGTGCTGGTGGCCGAGCCGGGGGGTCTGGTGGAGGACCTCGACCTGGACGAGCCGCTGGATCCCGTACGGTTCCTGCCCCTCCTTCCCATGACGCAGAACGAGGCGGCGTGGAAGCGGGTGCACGGTGCGCCGGCGCTCCAGGAGAAGTGGCTGAACGGCGGAACGGACCTGCGCGATCCGCTGCGCAGGTCCGTCCCTCTCGACTGAGAGTCAGTTCGCGAAGACGGAGACCCCGTCCTCGCTCGCGTGGACCGGCTCCAGCTCCTCGGCCTCGTGGGTGAGCGCGTTCCTGCGCACCCACACGACGAGCGCGCCGAGCACCGCGGTGACCGCGGCGACCACGAACGGGACGTGGATGTCGGTCCACTCCTCGATCTTCGGGGCGAAGTACGGGGCGGCGGCCGCGGCGAACCAGCGGACGAAGTTGTAGCCCGCGCTGGCCACCGGCCGCGGCGCGTCCGAGACGCCGAGCGCCAGCTCGGTGTAGACGGTGTTGTTCACGCCGATGAAGGCGCCGGACAGGATCGTGCAGACGATGGCCGTGGTGTGGCTGCCGTACCCGAGGACGAGCACGTCCGCGGCGAGCAGCACCAGCGAGCCGCCGAGCACCTTGAGCGAGCCGAACCTGGCCTGCATGCGCGGCGCGACGATGACCGAGAACAGCGCGAGCAGCACGCCCCAGGCGAAGAAGACCGCGCCCGACTTGTACGGGGTCATGTTCAGCACGAACGGCGTGAAGGCCAGGATCGTGAAGAACGTGTAGTTGTAGAAGAACGCCGAGACGGCCGCCGAGGCCAGGCCGCCGTGCCCCAGCGCCTTGATGGGGTCGAGGATCGACGTCTTGCGCGCGGGCTTCGGCTGCTCCTTCAGGAACGCCGTGATGCAGAGGAACCCGACGGCCATGAGCGCGGCGGTGCCGAAGAACGGGTAGCGCCAGCTCGCGTTGCCGAGGAGCGCGCCGAGCAGCGGTCCGCAGGCCATGCCGAGGCCGAGCGCGGACTCGTAGAGCAGGATGGCCGCGGCCGAGCCGCCGGCCGCGGCGCCGACGATGACGGCGAGAGCGGTCGAGACGAACAGCGCGTTGCCCAGGCCCCAGCCCGCGCGGAAGCCGACGAGTTCGCCGACGGAGCCGGAGGTGCCGGCCAGCGCGGCGAAGACCACGACGAGCGCGAGCCCGACCAGCAGGGTCTTCTTGCCGCCGATCCGGCTGGAGACGAAGCCGGTGACCAGCATCGCGATCGCGGTGATCAGGAAGTACGAGGTGAAGAGCAGGGAGACCTGGCTCGGCGTCGCCTGCAGACCCTGCGCGATCGACGGCAGGATCGGGTCGACGAGCCCGATGCCCATGAAGGCGACGACGGATGCCCCGGCGGTGGCCCAGACCGCCTTCGGTTGACGCAGGATGCTGCCCGCACCTGCGTCGAACGTGTCCCCTTCGGCGGGACCCCCTGTACTGCTGTGGCTCATGCCTGCCGCTCCTTCGTCGAGATCGTTGACGTATACACATAATAAGTTAGAGCAGCTAATTAATGCAAGCTACATCTATCTCTCCAGGTCGGAGGGGACGCGACGGCGCGCTCCGGACGGGTGATCGTCCTTGACGCGGCGCGGGACGGGGAGGACCGTGGGGCGTTATGAGGGGCGAACCCAGTTGCCCGAAGTGTGGTGGCCGGGTCAGGGCTCCCGGACTCTTTGCCGACTCCTGGCAGTGCGACGTGCACGGCACCGTGCATCCGCTGCAGCCCGTGATCCCGCCCAGCGTCGAGGCCCTCAGCGTCGTGGTGCATCGTGCGCAGGTACCGGTGTGGATGCCGTGGCCGCTGCCGGTCGGCTGGCTGTTCACGGGCGTGGCGAACGCGGGGGACGACCGGCACGGTGGGCGGGCCACCGCCGTCGCGTGCTCGGGCCCGGGGCCGCTCGGCGGCATCGGTGAGCTGGTGCTCGTCGCCGAGGAGCTCGGCGTCGGACTCGGCGCGCGCTACGCGGGCATCGACGGACCCGACCCCGGCCCCTCCCTGGACGTCGCCAAACCGCCGCAGGCCAAGGTCCTCGCGGCCGGCCGGCCCACCCCGATGTGGCACGTCACCGGAACCCCCGACGACCGCGCCGTCTTCGCGGGCGAGGCGCGCGGACTGTGGCTGTGGGCGATCGTCTGGCCGGAGCAGTCGGGCATGCTCATGTACGACGAGCTGGTCCTCACCGACCTGCGGGACGCGGGCGCCGAGGTGGACCTTGTGCCGTGCGGGGCGCTGTCGCCGCGGATCCTTGAGTAGGGCGGCCGGGCGGTAAGGGGCGGGGAGCTGGTTCGCCGGTGACGGAGACGGGTGAAAACCCCGTTATCCTTGAGCGACCCGTTCCGTATCCGCCCGTCCGAGCCTGGAGTCAGCAGCCGTGCGCATCGATCTGCACACCCACTCCACCGCTTCCGACGGCACGGACAGCCCGGCCGAGCTCGTGCGGAACGCCGCGGCCGCCGGCCTCGACGTGGTGGCCCTCACCGACCACGACACCACGCGCGGCCACGCCGAGGCGATCGCCGCGCTCCGCGAGCTGTCGACCGGACTCACCCTCGTCACCGGCGCCGAACTCTCCTGCCGCATCGACGGCGTGAGCATGCACATGCTGGCGTACCTCTTCGACCCCGCGGAGCCGGAGCTGCTCGCCGAGCGCGAGCTGGTCCGCGACGACCGGGTGCCGCGCGCCAAGGCCATGATCGCGAAGCTGAACGGGCTCGGGGTCCCGGTCACCTGGGAGCAGGTCGCCCGGATCGCCGGAGACGGCTCGGTGGGCCGCCCGCACATCGCCACCGCGCTCGTCGAACTCGGCGTCGTACCCACGGTCTCCGACGCCTTCACGCCCGACTGGCTCGCCGACGGCGCCCGCGCCCACGTCGGCAAGCACGAGACGGACCCCTTCGAGGCGATCCGCCTGGTCAAGGCCGCCGGCGGGGTGACCGTCTTCGCCCACCCCGGCGCCGCCAAGCGCGGCCACACCGTCCCCGAGTCGTCGATCGCCGAGCTCGCCGCGGCGGGCCTCGACGGCATCGAGGTCGACCACATGGACCACGACGCGGCCACCCGCGACCGGCTGCGCGGCCTCGCCGCCGACGTCGGCCTGCTGACCACCGGCTCCTCGGACTACCACGGCAGCCGTAAGACCTGCGTGCTCGGTGAGTACACCACCGACCCCGAGGTCTACGGCGAGATCACGCGCCGCGCCACGGGCGCCTTCCCGGTGCCGGGCGCCGGCGGACACCGCGCCTGACGCACCACTGCCGCGTCCGCAGGTCCGCCACCTGCCCCTCCTCGTTCTCCCCAGGTCTTCTCCAGGTCCCTCTGATGGGCCTCTCCGGGTCCCTCTGGGTCTCTGGGTCCCTCTGGCCTCTCCTGGCCTTCTCCCGCTCCGCCCACCCTCTTCTGCAAGGCATGCCCCACCGTGTTCGACGTCGCCGTCTTCGGATCCCTCTTTCTCACGCTTTTTGTGATCATGGATCCCCCCGGAATCACTCCGATCTTCCTCGCCCTCACCGCGGGCCGCCCCGCCAAGGTCCAGAAGCGCATGGCCTTCCAGGCCGTCTGCGTCGCCTTCGGCGTCATCGCGGTCTTCGGTGTCCTGGGCCACCAGATCCTCAACTACCTGCACGTCTCCGTGCCCGCCCTGATGATCGCGGGCGGTCTGCTGCTCCTGCTGATCGCGCTCGACCTGCTCACCGGCAAGACGGACGAGCCGAAGCAGACCAAGGACGTCAACGTCGCCCTCGTCCCCCTCGGCATGCCGCTGCTCGCGGGCCCCGGCGCGATCGTCTCGGTGATCCTCGCGGTCCAGAAGGCGGACTCCGTAGGGACCCAGATCTCGGTCTGGACGGCGATCATCGCCATCCACGTCGTGCTGTGGATCGTGATGCGCTACTCGCTCGTGATCATCCGCGTCATCAAGGACGGCGGCGTCGTCCTGGTGACCCGGCTGGCGGGCATGATGCTGTCCGCGATCGCCGTGCAGCAGATCATCAACGGCGTGACCCAGGTGATCCAGAGCTCCTGACCGGCGCCCGGCCCCGCCCGGGCACACGCGAAGCCCCCGTACGCACGCTGCGTACGGGGGCTTCGAAGTGTGTAGTCGCTACGCCGTTACGAGGCGGTGGACTCGGCCGGGCGGATGTAGAGGCGCTGCCCGATGGCGGCGGCCTGCTGAACGATCCGGTTGACGGAGGCGGCGTCCACGACGGTGCTGTCCACGGCGGTGCCGTCGACGTCGTCGAGTCGCATGATTTCGAAGCGCAAGGGCTTCTCCCTTCGTCTGGTGATCCTCCTGAAGGAGAACTACTGGTGCGGGGACGAACAGTCTTTCCCCGCCTTACGGCCAGGCGGTTGCCTGCCCGTTAAGAGTGGATTGCGTGGCTAGGGAGCCCCGCGTTCTGTATGGGTACAACGGGTTGCCCCGTGCAAACATTCCCTACGCTAAAGAAATTTTTCGAGAAACTAATTACTCGCGAGTATCGGGGTTGCGCGAGTGCGGAGCGTGACGCCGTCAGGCCGTCGGGTGCAGGTCCCAGAAGGCGGCCAGCGCGGCCGCGGTCTCCAGCGGCCGGTCGGTGTTGGGGGAGTGCTCGGCCCCGGCGATCACCGACCGCCCGGCCCCCAGCCGCGCCGCCATCTCGTCCAGGAGCGGCACCGGCCAGGTGTCGTCCCGCTCGCCGGAGACCACGTGCACGGGCGGCGCGACCGCGGCCAGCTCCGCCACCCGGTCCGGCTCGTCGCACAACTGCCGCCCCGTGGCGATGAGTTGGGCCGGACTGTTCAGCATCCAGCGACGGCGCAGCTCCGCCCCGTCGCCGCGTACGTCAGCGGCGTCCTCGGGGGCGTCCAGCGCCTGGATGGCCTCCCAGACCTGCGCCATGTCCAGCGCCGTCAGGGCGTCCCTGAGCAGCTTCAGGCGCTGCCGCTGGGGTTCCGTGACGGCGGCGGGGCCGGAGGCCATCAGGGTCAGCGAGGCGAACGGCGCCGGGTCGGCGATGACCGCGGCCCGCGCGATCAGCCCGCCCAGCGAGTGCCCCAGCAGGTGCACCCGGCCCACCCCGAGCGCCGCGACCTGCGCGAGCACGTCCCGCGCCAGCTCGGCCTGTGCGTAGGGCGCCTCGTCGTGCGCCGGGCCCGCGCTCTCGTACTGCCCCCGTCCGTCGACGGCCACGGTCCGGTACCCGGCGGCGCCCAGCGGGCCGTGCAGCGCGATGAAGTCCTCCTTGCTGCCGGTGAACCCCGGCAGCAGCAGCACCGTGCCCCGCACCGAGCCGTCCGCCGGCTCCCCGGTGATCGCGGCGAACTCGCCCCGGGCGGTGCGCAGTCGGTGGGCGCGGGTGCCGGGCGGCGGGGTGAAGGTGGGCGGCCTGCTCATGGGCCGAGCCTACGTTCCGCACCCGGTCCGCACACATGACGACGGCCCCGGTCCCGCTGCGGTACAGCGGGTCCGGGGCCGACGTGGAGCGAGCGCGGGCTCAGGCCTCGGGGGCCTCGGCCACGGCCTTCTTGCGCGTACGACGCGGCTTGGCCTCGGCGGCGGGCGCCTCCTCCGGAGCGGCGGCGACGGCCTTCTTGCGGGTCCGGCGCGGCTTGGCCTCGGCTACCTCGGCCTCGACGGCAGCGGCCTCGGCCGGCTTGGCGACGGCCTTCTTGCGCGTGCGGACCGGCTTGGCCTCGACGGCTTCGGCGGTGTCGACGGCGACTTCGGCCTTCTTGCGCGTGCGGCGCGGCTTGACCGGGGCCTCGGCCTCGGCGACGACGACCTCGGCCTCGACGGCCGGCTTGGCGACGGCCTTCTTGCGCGTGCGGACCGGCTTGGCCTCGACGGCTTCGGCGGTGTCGACGGCGACCTCCGCCTTCTTGCGCGTGCGGCGCGGCTTGACCGGGGCCTCGGCCTCGACCGGGGCCTCGGCGACGGCAGCGGCCTCGACCGGCTCCGCGACGGCCTTCTTGCGCGTGCGGCGCGGCTTCGTCTCGACGACCGGCTCCACGGCCTCCACCGTCTCGACGACGGCCTCGGCCTTCTTGCGCGTACGGCGACGGGGCTTGGCCGGAGCCTCCGGCTCGGCCTCCGCGACGACCTCGGTCACCGGCGCGACGGTCTCGACCGTCTCGACGACGGCCTCGGCGGCCGGAGCGGCGGCGCCACCGCGCGTGCGGCGACGACGGCGCGGCGTGCGCGGCTCGGAGGCGTCCTCCGCGACCGGCGTGACCGGAGCGGCGGGCGTGGCCGGAGCGGCGACGGTCTCCGCGGCCTGCGCGGCGACCGGCTCGCCGTTGCGGGTGCGGCGGCGGCGACGCGGCGTACGGGCCGAACGCTCGCGGTCGCGGTCCCGGTCACGATCCCGGTCCCGGTCGTGCGAAGGACGGCCACCACGACCGCCGCGCGACGACGCGCCACGGCCGCCGGTCTCGCCCAGGTCCTCGATCTCCTCGGCGGCGAGCCCGGCGCGCGTGCGCTCCGAACGCGGCAGCACACCCTTCGTGCCGGCCGGGATGCTCAGCTCCTCGTAGAGGTGCGGGGACGACGAGTACGTCTCGACCGGGTCGTTGAAGTTGAGCTCGAGCGCCTTGTTGATCAGCTGCCAGCGCGGGATGTCGTCCCAGTCGACCAGCGTGATCGCCGTACCCGTCTTGCCCGCGCGGCCGGTGCGGCCGATGCGGTGGAGGTACGTCTTCTCGTCCTCGGGCGACTGGTAGTTGATGACGTGCGTGACGCCGTCGACGTCGATGCCGCGCGCGGCGACGTCGGTGCAGACGAGCACGTCCACCTTGCCGTTGCGGAACGCGCGCAGCGCCTGCTCGCGCGCGCCCTGGCCGAGGTCGCCGTGGACGGCGCCGGAGGCGAAGCCGCGCTTCTGCAGCTGCTCCGCGATGTCGGCCGCGGTGCGCTTCGTACGGCAGAAGATCATCGCGAGCCCGCGGCCGTCGGCCTGCAGGATGCGCGAGACCATCTCGGGCTTGTCCATGTTGTGCGCGCGGTACACGTGCTGCGAGATGTTGCGCACGGTCGCGCCCTCGTCGTCCGGCGAGGTCGCGCGGATGTGCGTGGGCTGCGACATGTACCGACGGGCCAGACCGATGACGGCACCCGGCATGGTCGCCGAGAACAGCATCGTCTGACGCTTCGCCGGAAGCATGTTGATGATCTTCTCGACGTCCGGCAGGAAGCCGAGGTCGAGCATCTCGTCGGCCTCGTCCAGGACGAGCGCCTTCACGTGCGAGAGGTCGAGCTTCTTCTGACCGGCGAGGTCGAGGAGCCGCCCGGGCGTACCGACGATGACGTCGACGCCCTTCTTGAGGGCCTCGACCTGCGGCTCGTACGCACGACCGCCATATATGGCGAGGACGCGCACATTGCGGACCTTGCCGGCGGTGAGCAGGTCGTTGGTCACCTGCGTGCACAGCTCGCGCGTCGGGACGACGACGAGCGCCTGCGGGGCGTCGGTCAGCTGCTCGGGCTTGGCCCGGCCCGCCTCGACGTCCGCGGGGACGGTCACGCGCTCCAGGAGCGGCAGACCGAAACCGAGGGTCTTGCCCGTGCCGGTCTTGGCCTGGCCGATGACGTCCGTGCCGGTCAGCGCGACAGGGAGGGTCATCTCCTGGATCGGGAAGGGGGTGACGATGCCTACGGCCTCGAGGGCCTCGGCGGTCTCGGGAAGGATTCCGAGCTGACGAAAGGTGGAAGTCTGCGTAGTCAGGGTGTTGCCTCTTCTGTGAGGTGCGGTGCGAGGCGAACGCGGGGGTCTTGACCGTGCCAGTGCCGTGCCTTTGGTACGCCGGTCTCGATCCGCTGATGCGGGGGGACCGGGTGGCGCGGGACCACTGCCGACGCTCGAGCGCTCGTGCCGCTGAGGGCCCCTCCTCGATCCGTACGTCTTGTGACGTACGACCCGGAGGGCTGTCGGGTCGGAGCCGATCGGGCCACCGACCGGGCATCCTCATTCGTGCGGCCCGTCGCAAGTACGCGCAAGAACCATGGCATGGGCTTGCACTCGGCGGGCTCTTTACCACCATACCCCGGAAACGCGCATGTGCGATGGCCGAATTGGTCACGTAGCCGTCGTCACACTCGTTGACCAGGGACTTCCGTCAGGCGGTGAGCGGGCTATTGTGCGCTTCATGGAGACGCCTGACAACGCCACGCCGACCGCCGAAGCAACCACCGGGCCGACCGGGATCGCTGCCCAGGACTGGGCCACCGCGTCCGCGGACGAGCACTACCGCGCCGCCGTCGTCGACCTGCTCGGCGCACTCGCGTACGGGGAGCTGGCGGCGTTCGAGCGGCTCGCGGAGGACGCGAAGCTGGCGCCGACGCTGGCCGACAAGGCGGAGCTGGCGAAGATGGCGTCCGCCGAGTTCCACCACTTCGAGCAGCTGCGCGACCGGCTCTCCGCGATCGGCGCGGAGCCGACCGAGGCGATGGACCCGTTCGTCGAGGCGCTCGACGGCTTCCACAAGCAGACCGCTCCGTCGGACTGGCTGGAGGGCCTCGTCAAGGCGTACGTCGGCGACTCGATCGCCAGTGACTTCTACCGCGAGGTCGCGGCCCGGCTCGATTCGGACACCCGGTCGCTCGTCCTCGCCGTGCTCGACGACACCGGGCACGCCTCGTTCGCCGTCGAGAAGGTGCGGGCCGCCATCGAGGCGGAGCCGCGGGTGGGCGGCCGGCTCGCACTGTGGGCGCGACGGCTGATGGGCGAGGCCCTGTCACAGTCGCAGCGCGTGGTCGCGGACCGCGACGCGCTCTCCACGATGCTGGTCGGCGGCGTCGCCGACGGCTTCGACCTGGCCGAGGTCGGCCGGATGTTCTCCCGGATCACCGAGGCGCACACCAAGCGGATGGCGGCGCTGGGGCTGGCCGCCTAGGCGTACGGAGTCAGCTGCTGCCGCGCTCTGCCACGGGTGGGGCGCAGCAGCAGGGACAGCAGGGCCACCGCCATCACGACCGAGCCGCCGAGCGTGGCGAGGACGTGGCCCGGGCCCAGCGCGCTGTGCGTGACGAACGCCCCGAACAGGCCGCCCGCGACACCGGTCGGCAGCACCAGCGTCCGCGACGGCAGCCGGTGCGGCAGCCGGTGGCCCGCGGCCAGGGCGAGGGCCAGGCCGAGCAGTGCGGAGCCGAGAGCTTCGAGCAGCATGGTGTGGGTCCCTCCCGCGCGGCCAGTGGGTGCAAATCGGTCGTAGCGGGTCTACCCCTGGCACCCGGAACGCAACCCTCCTCGTGTGCATTCGCTGTGCGCGCTCTGTGGAGGTGGCGCGGGTACGGGAAAGGCCCCGACGGCGACGTGCCGTCGGGGCCTTCCCCGTACTTCTTGGTACTTCTTCGTACTTCTTTGTACTTCTTTGTGCTTCGCGTCCTACAGCGGGCCGAAGCCCACCTTCCGTACCGCCGGCTCGCCCAGCTCGACATACGCGATGCGCTCGGCCGGGACCAGGACCTTGCGGCCCTTCTCGTCCGTCAGAGAGAGCAGCTGCGACTTTCCGGACAGCGCCGCGGACACCGCGCTCTCGACATCCTCGGCGGACTGGTCGCTCTCCAGAACGATCTCGCGGGGCGTGTGCAGCACGCCGATCTTGACCTCCACGGCCTTGTCCCTCCGACGATCCGTGATGTGCGCGGACTACCGCGCCGTACCCAGCAAAGATTAGCCCGGTGAGGCGAGGCTCCCGGCGCCCCGGCTGCACGCCAAGAGCGAACAGCCGACGGGAACAGACCGGGGTCGTCGTGTCAGTGGTGGTCGGCGCCGTGCAGCGGGAAGCCCGCGATGCCGCGCCACGCCAGTGACGTGAGGAGCTGGACCGCCTTGTCGCGGGGCACCGGGCTCGCGCTGGACAGCCAGTAGCGCGCGACGACCTGCGAGACGCCGCCCAGGCCCGTCGCCAGCAGCATCGACTCGTCCTTGGACAGGCCGGTGTCCTCGGCGATCACGTCCGAGATGGCCTCGGCGCACTGCAGGCTGACGCGGTCGACGCGCTCGCGCACCGCCGGCTCGTTCGTCAGGTCCGACTCGAAGACCAGCCGGAAGGCGCCGCCCTCGTCCTGGACGTACGCGAAGTAGGCGTCCATGGTCGCCTGCACGCGCTGCTTGTTGTCCGTCGTGGAGGCGAGCGCCGTGCGCACCGACTGCAGCAGGGACTCGCAGTGCTGGTCGAGGAGCGCCAGGTAGAGCTCCAGCTTGCCCGGGAAGTGCTGGTAGAGCACCGGCTTGCTGACCCCGGCACGCTCGGCGATGTCGTCCATCGCGGCCGCGTGGTACCCCTGCGCGACAAACACTTCCTGGGCCGCGCCCAGCAGCTGATTGCGTCGGGCACGGCGCGGCAGGCGCGTGCCCTTCGGGCGCGCTGCCTCCGTCTGCTCGATGGCTGTCACGCCGCCTCCCAAAATCGTCCGTGTGCGGTGTGCGCCGCGACGTCATCGTACTTTTGGGTAACCCTGATGTGCGCGGTGCGAGCGCAGAATTTCACGGACCGGGCGCCTGCGAAAGCCGCATACGGCAGGGCCGAGGCCACAAAGCGGCGCATACCGTAGCGCCTCGTCGTCGCCGCCGCTCTCGTCGGCGGTGTCGGTGCGGTCCGCGCCGTCAGCGGTAGTCGTCCTCGTCGAGGGCCACGACGCGGGCCTGCTCGGCCCGGTCCGCCTCGTTCGCGCCGTCCGGGTCGGCCGCCTCGTCCGGCACGTCGTCCTGGTCGGGGGTGAGTTCCGTGAACTGCTCGGCTGCGTCGGCCTCGGGGGCCTCCACATCGATCTCCTCGCTGCCGCGGTCCGTGAAGGTCTCGGGTTCGCTCGGGTCTACCGTCATCAATGGCTCCCTTCCTCACCTGTCTGTGAGCGGGCGGGTGCCCTGATATCGAGCGTAGGAGACACCCGATCGGGGCGCTATGCGATCTCCCTGCCCGCGGACGTCAGAGCTTTGGGGAGAGGTTGGCGCGATCTGTGACTGCGAACACACGATTCACTGCGTGATCGTCTCGTAACATATGCCGCATGTCTTCGACCGAGTCGCCGCGCGTGCCTTCCGCCTTCGCCGCCGCGGCACCCAAGCCGGGCGCCGTCCGGGTCGTCGAGGGGGAGCACCTGAGATCGGTCGGCCTGCCCGGACTCACGCTGACGGTCCGGTCGCGGCCGGGGACCCGGGAAGGACTGCCCCCCGCGCTGTACGTGCACGGCCTCGGCGGCTCCTCGCAGAACTGGTCGGCGCTGATGCCGCTGCTCGAGGACGTGGTCGACGGCGAGGCCGTCGACCTGCCCGGTTTCGGCGACTCACCGCCGCCGGACGACGGCGACTATTCGGTGACCGGGCACGCCCGCGCCGTCATCCGCCACCTCGACGCGCAGGGCCGCGGCCCCGTGCACCTCTTCGGGAACTCGCTGGGCGGCGCCGTCACCACCCGGGTCGCCGCCGTCCGCCCCGACCTCGTCCGGACGCTGACCCTGGTGTCGCCCGCGCTGCCGGAGATCCGCGTGCAGCGCACCGCGCTGCCGACCGGGCTCCTCGCGGTGCCCGGGATCGCCGGGCTCTTCACGCGCCTGACGAAGGAGTGGACGCCGGAGCAGCGGGTGCGCGGCGTCATGGCCCTCTGTTACGGGGATCCCGGCCGGGTCACGCCCGACGGGTTCCGCGCCGCGGTGGAGGAGATGGAGCGGCGCCTCGCGCTCCCCTACTTCTGGGACGCGATGGCCCGCTCCGCGCGCGGCGTCGTGAACGCGTACACGCTCGGCGGCCAGCACGGCCTGTGGCGTCAGGCCGAGCGGGTCCTCGCGCCGACGCTGCTCATCTACGGAGGGCGTGACCTGCTGGTCTCGTACCGGATGGCGGCGCGCGCGGCGCGCGCCTTCCGGGACTCGCGCCTCCTCACGCTCCCGGACGCCGGGCACGTCGCGATGATGGAGTACCCGGAGACGGTCGCGACGGCCTTCAGGGAACTCGTCGCCGACACCGGTGCGTTGGACGTGAAGCCAGGTGAGAAGCTGGGTGGGTCGTCGGCCGGGGCGCCGAGCGAGGCGCCGGACGATCCGGCAGGCCTGGACGATCTGGACGACTCGAACGACATGGTGCAGGGGACGACGCCGCACGAGGCGTCGGACGCAGAGCGTGGACGCACCGCCGAGGCCGCGGGCGATGCGGATGGCGCGGACCGTACGACATTGGGGAGCTGAAGCGGCCTGTGGGACGGCATAGCCGCCGAGGACCGGCAGACAACGGCGACACCGCCGACATACCCGTAGCGCCCGTGGTCCAGGGCCCGTCGCACCCGGGTCCCGGACCGGGACGCAGACGCAGGGTGCCCGCCGAGGCGCCCGCCGCCGTGCGCCCGGCCGCTTCCGGCGCGGTCCGCGGCGGGCACCCCGAGCAGCGTGAGCCGGGTGGCGGCTGGGGTGCCCCCGGTTCCGGCGCTTCCGGTGCGTCCGCTGCTTCCGGTCCCGGTCCCGGTTCCGGTTCCGGTTCCGGTGCGGGGCGCGGCTTCGCGCCGCCCGCCGGGCCGCCGCTGGTGCCGCGTCCGAGACCGCGGCAGGAGTACGTCGACGCGTTCGAGACCCCCGACGAGCGGGTCGGTGGCCGTCCGGGCGGGGCCGGCGACCCGTACGCCGCCGTGACCGACTGGGACGCCGACGCCCCGGCCGGCTCCACGGACGATCCGGACGGCTCCGGCTCCGGCGGCGCGGGCACGGACGGGCGGCAGGGCAGGCGGGGCAAGGGACTCACCTTCACCGGCGTCGCCGCCGCGGCCGTCACCACCGTGCTCGCCGTCGTCGTCGCCGGTCAGGTCACCGACCGGGACGGGGGATCGTCCGGCGACGTGACGTCGCGGGCCGCGGACGGCGCGCGGGCCCACGACGACTCCGCTTCGCGTTCCGACGACCGGGCCACCCCGTCGAAGACGGCCCAGGCCGCGCCCGCCACGTACGGGCAGAAGATGGCCAAGAAGTACCCGCTCGCGGCGGACCTGCGGGGCTCCGGACGGTTCGAGGTGATCCCCGGGACCGACAAGGCGCCGGGCCACGGGCACAAGTGGCGCTACCGCGTCGACGTGGAGAAGGGGCTCGGGCTCGACGGCGAGCTGTTCGCGCAGGCCGTGCAGAAGACCCTGAACGACGACCGGAGCTGGGCGCACGACGGCGCGAGCACCTTCGAGCGCGTCTCGACGGGCCAGCCGGACTTCGTGATCACGCTGGCCAGCCCCGGCACGACCGCCAAGTGGTGCGCGAAGTCGGGACTCGACACGACCGAGGACAACGTGTCGTGCGACTCGGCCGCCACCGAGCGCGTGATGATCAACGCCTACCGCTGGGCGCAGGGCTCGAAGACGTACGACGACGTCCTCAGGGGCCACGCCATCCACCCGTACCGGCAGATGCTCATCAACCACGAGGTCGGTCACCGGCTCGGCTACAACCACGTGTCCTGCTCCCAGGACGGCGCCCTCGCGCCCGTCATGCAGCAGCAGACCAAGTTCCTGTCCCTGAACGGGATCACGTGCAAACCGAACCCCTGGGTGTATCCCAAGGGTTGACGCTCCGTAGCGTTCCGTAGTCGAACGATCTCTTAGCGCGACAGAACGTCACGCGCGCGGGAAAGTTACGACCGTTCACCCCTTTTGGTGGCGCGATGGACAACCGTCCATCGCGCCACCGGCATGTCCGCATACGTTCGTCCCGCTGCGAGCCGCCGGGCCAACGGCGGCTCCCCACAAGGGAGATCGGGGGTGTACTCGTGCGCATCGGACTGCTGACCGAGGGTGGCTATCCGTACGTGAGCGGTGAGGCCAGACTCTGGTGCGACCGGCTTGTGCGCGGGCTCGAGCAGCACGAGTTCGACATCTACGCGCTCAGCCGCAGTCAGCGGCAGGAGGACGCGGGATGGCTCGAACTGCCCCCGCAGGTCAGCCGTGTGCGGACCGCGCCCCTCTGGGCGGGCGCAGCGGGGGACGAGGGTGGGGCGCACGGCGGCGGCCTTGGCCGACGGGGCCGCCGCCGGTTCGCCTCGCTGTACCGGGAGTTGGTCGCGGCGGTCGTCTGCGGTGCGGGGGCCGGTACGGGCGCTGGTGCCGGTACGGGCGCGGGTGCCGGATCCGGCGGCGGAGTCGGGGCCGGGGCTGGAGCCGGGGACGAGGCGGACCGTTTCGCCAACGCCCTGTACGGGCTCGCCGAGCTCGCCCGCGACGAAGGTCCGCTGGGCACGGCGCTGCGTTCCGAGGCCGCCGTGCGCATCCTGGAGCGCGCCTGTCGTGCGCCCGGCGCCCTGCGCGCCGCCCGCGACGCCCGGGTCTCGGACCTCCTCGCGTTCGCCGGGTACGTGGAGCGCGCCCTGCGACCGCTCTCCCTCGACTGGTACGAGGACGCCTCCGCCGGCCCCGACGGGGGCGGCCTCGGGTCGGTCGACCTGTGCCACGCCACCTCGGGCGGGCCCGCGGCCCTGCCCGGTCTGGTCGCCAAGCGGTTCTTCGGCGTCCCGCTGCTCGTCACCGAGTACGGGGTGCAGCTCAGGGCCCGTTACATCGCTGCAGGGGACGCCGAGCTGAGCGCGCCGGTGCGTGCGCTCCTCGCCGCCTTCCACGGCCGCCTCGCCGCCGAGGTCTACCGGCAGGCCGCCGTCATCACCCCCGGCAACGCCCACGCCAGGCGCTGGCAGGAACGGTGCGGCGCCGACCGCGCCAAGCTGCGCACCGTCCACCCCGGCATGGAAGCCTCGCGGTTCGCCGAGATCGGTGAACGCGAGGAGCCCGGGGAGCCGGACACGCTGGTCTGGGTCGGCCGCGTCGATCCGTCCAAGGACCTCATCTCCCTGCTGCACGCGTTCGCCGAGATCCGCAAGGAAGAGCCGAAGGCGCGCCTGCGGATCGTGGGCGCGCTGGGAAGCGCGAGGGGAGAACGGCCGGGCGATCACGAGGCCGAGACCTATCTCGGGCACTGCAAGGCCCTCGCCGCGCAGCTGTTCCCCGACGAGGCCGAGGGCATGCACGCCATCGGCGAGAACCCCGTCTCCTTCGAGGAGCTCGGCGGCCCCGAGGCGCCCGACCTCGCCGACGCCTACGGCGCGGGCAGCATCGTCGTCCTGTCCAGCGTCGTCGAGGGCTTCCCGATCAGCCTGGTGGAAGCCATGTTCTGCGGGCGCGCCACCGTCTCGACCGACGTGGGCGCCGTCGTCGAGGTCATCGGCGGCACCGGACTCGTGGTGCCCCCGCGCAATCCGCGGGCGCTCGCCGAGGCGTGCGTGACGCTGCTGCGCGACCCCGAGCGCCGTGAACGGCTCGGTGCGGCGGCCCGAGCGCGGGCCCTTGAGCTGTTCACCGTCGAACAGAACGTCGCGGCATTTCGCGGCATTTACCTGGAGATCGTCTCGCACTGCCCGGTGCGCCGGGAGGCCGTGGACGACGCGGGCGAGCCCCTGCCGTTCGCCCACCCGCCGGAGGCGCACGTGCCGGGCCGGTGGACGGCCTCGGCCACGACCGGCCCCGCCGGCTCCTGGCTCGCCGGGCGCCCCACGGGGGCGGGCACGCCGAGCTGGGCGGCCGACTGGGCGTCGGATCCGACGGACGCGGCGGATGGGGCCGAAGCGGCCGGTGCGGCGGACCGGGTGGACGTGGTGGACATGGCGGATCGGGCGGATGCGGTGGGCCTGGCCGGTGGGGCCTCCGGCAGGGGACCCGGGGGCGGCGGGGCACGGGAGCAACTGGCCGGAGTGACACAGGGCTGCGGGGAGGGTGACGCATGAGCGGGCGTGACGGATTCGGCGGTGGCGACCGGGACGCGGCGGACCTGCCCCGGGTACCGGTGAGCGCCGGGGCCTGGGGGGCCGGGTCGGAAGCGGCACTGGAGATCGCCCTCGCCGGTGAACCGGCCGACTTCGACGAGGACTTGCTGCGGGAACCCGGCGCGTGGCGGGCGGAGCCGTCGGGGGCCGAGGGCGCGGTGGCGCGTGACGTCGGGGGAGTGGGGCCGGGCGGCGATTCTGGGCCCGAGGCGGGATCCGGTTCGCGTGCCGGTGCCGGTGCCGGTGCCGGTGGCGGTGGCGGTGGCGGTGGCGGTGGCCGTGGCGGTGTCGACGGCGATGTCGACGCTGACGGTGATGCCTACGTAGGTGCCGATGTCTACGCCGGTGCCGACACCGGTGTCGATGTCTACGCCGGTGCCGGTGCCGACGCCGATGGTGGCCGGGGCGAGCGGTGGCGAACCTCGCCTGCCGACAAGCGGGGCACCACTCTCGCTCGCCCCGCGGCCGCCGCCCCCGCGACGGCCGCCGCCGCCAACTCCCGTACACCCCAACGCCGTTCCGGAGTCGACCCCGTCAAGGTCCTGATGCACCGGCACCGCGAACTGTGCGAGCGCGCCGTCGACCCGCTGGAGATCGCCGCCGGCCTCGAGGCCCACGGAGTGACCGACCGGACCGCCGCCCGCTTCCGCCACAAGGACGTGTTCTCGCTCGCCGAGGAGATGTACGCCCGCGTGCCCCGGGACGGCGACCCCGGGCAGGCGCCCACCGCGCCACCGGCGGAGACCACCGGCGTGCGCGGCGCCTGGGCCGGACTCGCCCTGCTCCCGGGCGCCGTCTGCGCCCTCGCCCTGCTCGCGCTGAACGCCACGACGGGCGCCACCCGCCTGGCCGTCGGCATCGGCGGAGCCCTCGCCGTCGCCGCCGCCCTGCGCACGACCCTGCGGCACGGACCGCTGCGCGCAGGTGAGGGCCCGCCCGCCCCCGCGACCCGCCTCTGGGTCTGGTGGCTGCTCGTCTACGCCCTGCTGGGTGACGGCCTGCTGAACACCGCGCTGGCCGGTGGCCCCGACGCGGGCGTGCCCCTCGCCACCGCTCCGCTCGTCGCGCTCGCCGTCGCCGTGGCGCCCGCCACCTGGTGCGCCCGGCTCTTCGTCGCCGGGGCCCGCCGACGCCTCACCACCAGCCGCGGCCTCGCCGAATTCGCCTCCTCCGTCCGGCCGCTCCTCCTCGGCTCCGTCGTCCTGTTCGCCCTCACCCTGGCCGTGCTGCTCGGCCTGTCCGGGACCCTGCTCGACCAGGACGTCGACTTCGCGGGCGCGGGTGCCCTGGGCGTCCTGCTGCTGCTCGCCCGGCTCCTCACCGCGCACGGCCGGACACACGCGCCCGCCGTGGTGCTCGGTACCGCCGCCGCCGTCGAGGCCCTGGCCGTCGCCACCGTCTTCGCCGCGCGACTGCCCGGCTGCGCCTTCCTGGGCACCCCCGTCGAGAGCGCCGTCGACGCCGCCGGCGTGGGCGTCGTGCCAGGCGCGACCTGCGCCGTCGCAGCCCTGGCGCTGCTGATCCACGCCGTCCGGACGCTGACCCGGGCCTCCGCCCACGCCGTCGCCGACTGCCCGACGGGCGGCGCGCCATGACCGTGGAGAGCGCATCCGCCGGGCACCCCACGCCACCGCGCGCACCACGCGCCGCATGACCAGCAACACCTCTCTCCCGCGGGGCCGACACCGCGGACCCACCTCACGATCCACGGCAACACCCCTAAGGAGAACGCGAGATGACCACCCCTCCTCCCGGAGGCACCGGATACGCCGGATACTCCGGGCCTCACGGGCAGTGTGGAACCCACGGGCAGCGCGGGACCCGCGACCGGTGCGCCCGGCGCGCGGCGTGCGCAGTCCTCGGAGCGCGGACCCCCGGAGGCGTCCGATGAGGGTCCTGCTGATCGGAGCCAACGGGTACCTCGGCCGCTTCGTCGCCGACCGTCTCCTGGCCGACCCCGCCGTGCAGCTCACCGCGCTCGGCCGGGGCGACGACGCCGACGTCCGCTTCGACCTCGCCACCGGCAGCCCCGGCGCGCTCACCCGCTTCCTGGACGCCGTCCACCCCGGGGTCGTCATCAACTGTGCCGGTGCCACCCGCGGCGGCGCACGCGAACTCACCCGGCACAACACCGTCGCCGTCGCCACCGTCTGCGAGGCCCTGCGCCGCAGCGGCTGCGGCGCCCGCCTCGTGCAGATCGGCTGCGGTGCCGAGTACGGGCCCTCGCAGCCCGGCTCGTCCACCGCGGAGGACGCGGTCCCCAGGCCCGGCGGCCCGTACGGCGTCAGCAAGCTCGCCGCCACCGAGCTCGTCCTGGGCTCCGGCCTCGACGCCGTCGTCCTGCGCGTCTTCTCGCCCGCGGGCCCCGGCACCCCGGCCGGCTCGCCGCTCGGCCGGCTCGCCGAAGCCATGCGCCGGGCGATGCAGGCGGGCGACGGCGAACTGAAGCTCGGCGGCCTCGGCGCGCAGCGCGACTTCATCGACGTACGGGACGTGGCCAGGGCCGTGCACGCCGCGTCGCTGTCCGCCGCGCAGGGAGTCATCAACATCGGCTCCGGCCGTGCCGTGCGGCTGCGCGACGCCGCCGCCGTGCTCGCCCGGGTCGCCGGATTCGGCGGCGCCCTCCACGAACTCGACGGGCCGCCCGTCGCCCTGCGGCAATCCGTCGCCCACCCGCGCACCGAATCCGACCACGGGATGCACAGCCCGCCCGCCGCGTACCCGTACCCCGACGGCTGCGGCAGCTGGCAGCAGGCCGACGTGCGCACGGCCCGCGACCGGCTCGGCTGGCGTCCCCGGATCAACCTCGAAGAGTCCCTCGCCGACATCTGGATGGAGGCGGCATGCCGTATCTGACCCCGACCGCGACCGGCCTGTCGAGCACCGACGTACGACTCGGCTTCGGCATCCCGGGCTTCGCCCACCCGCTCGTCGCCCCCACCGAGTGGGCCGAACTCACCCGGCCGACCACCCCACTGCACTGGGTCGTCCTGAACATCGCCAACGGTCCGGGCGCCCGCCCCGACCCGCACTGCCTGGAAGCGGCGGGCCGGCTGCGGAACGCGGGCGTGCGTGTCCTCGGTCACCTGGACATGACCTACGGAGCCCGCTCCTTCGGTGAACTCGTCTCCGACGCCCACCGGTTCCTCGACTGGTACCAGGTCGACGGGTTCTCCCTCGACCGCTGCCCCACCGAGCGAGCCGCGCTGCCCGAGGTGCGGCGTACGGTCACCACGCTGCGCGCCCTCGTCGACGACGCGTACGTCGTGCTCGGCCACGGCACCCACCCGTACCCCGGGTTCGCCGAGACCGCCGACCAGTTGGTGACCTTCTCCGGGCCCTGGAGCGACTACCGCTGGTCCCAGGTCGCGGAGTGGACCGCCGAGTACGCGCCCGAGAAGTTCTGCCACTTCGTCCACGGGATGCCGCGCGGCCACCTGGAGGAGGCGCTGCGCATCGCGCGCTGGCAGGGCGCGGGCACCATCTACTTCACCGATCGCACGGACCGGGGCGGCGCGAGCGCCCCCTGGGAGGCGATGCCCGGGTACTGGGACGAAATCGTCTCGCGTATCGGAACAGGTGTCTCGGAATGAAGAAGGGCGTGGCAGTGTTACAGACGGAACAACCGTACGTAGATACCGACCAGCTGCATTAATGAGGTCTCCGTGTCGCTGCCACCCCTGGTCGAGCCAGCTGCTGAGCTCACCGTCGACGAGGTCCGCAGGTACTCCCGCCACCTGATCATCCCGGATGTCGGGATGGACGGGCAGAAGCGGCTGAAGAACGCCAAGGTGCTCTGTGTGGGCGCCGGTGGTCTCGGGTCGCCGGCCCTGATGTACCTGGCCGCCGCCGGCGTGGGCACGCTCGGCATCGTGGAGTTCGACGAGGTCGACGAGTCGAACCTGCAGCGCCAGATCATCCACAGCCAGGCCGACATCGGCCGCTCGAAGGCCGAGTCCGCGAAGGACTCCGTCCTCGGCATCAACCCGTACGTGAACGTGATCCTCCACGAAGAGCGGCTCGAGGCCGACAACGTGATGGACATCTTCAGCCAGTACGACCTGATCGTCGACGGCACCGACAACTTCGCGACGCGCTACCTCGTCAACGACGCGTGCGTGCTGCTCAACAAGCCCTACGTGTGGGGTTCCATCTACCGCTTCGACGGCCAGGCCTCGGTCTTCTGGTCCGAGCACGGGCCGTGCTACCGCTGCCTGTACCCGGAGCCCCCGCCGCCGGGCATGGTCCCGTCCTGCGCCGAGGGCGGCGTCCTCGGCGTGCTCTGCGCGTCGATCGGCTCCATCCAGGTCACCGAGGCGATCAAGGTCCTGGCCGGCGTCGGCGACCCGCTGGTCGGCCGCCTGATGATCTACGACGCCCTGGAGATGCAGTACCGCCAGGTCAAGGTCCGCAAGGACCCCAACTGCGCGGTCTGCGGCGAGAACCCGACCGTCACCGAGCTCATCGACTACGAGGCCTTCTGCGGCGTCGTGTCCGAAGAGGCCCAGGAGGCGGCCGCCGGCTCGACGATCACTCCCAAGCAGCTCAAGGAGTGGATCGACGACGGCGAGAACATCGAGATCATCGACGTCCGCGAGCAGAACGAGTACGAGATCGTCTCGATCCCGGGCGCCAAGCTGATCCCCAAGAACGAGTTCCTCATGGGCACCGCCCTGGAGGCGCTGCCGCAGGACAAGAAGATCGTCTTGCACTGCAAGACGGGTGTCCGCAGTGCGGAAGTCCTCGCCGTGCTCAAGTCCGCGGGCTTCGCGGACGCCGTGCACGTCGGCGGCGGCGTCATCGGCTGGGTCAACCAGATCGAGCCGGAGAAGCCGGTCTACTGAGCCCCGGCTCGGAACCGACCTTTCCCGACGGGCCCCGCGCACTGCGCGCGGGGCCCGTCCGGCATCTCGGCGGCCGGCGGCCCGCCGGGATCGCCGCTGGTCAGGAGCACACCTTGCCGTCGCGCGGTATTCGGCCCTCCAGCAGGTACGTGTTCACCGTGGAGTCCACGCAGGAGCTGCCCGAGCCGTACGCCCCGTGTCCCTCGCCCTTCCACGTCAGCTCGACACCGACGCCCTTGCCGAGCTCGTCGGCCATCCGGCGCGCGCCCTCGTAGGGGGTCGCCGGGTCGCCGGTGTTGCCCACGACGAGGACCGGCGCCGCGCTCGGCGCGCTCACGTCGGGGTCGTCCCACTGCCCCGGCACCGGCCAGTCGTGGCACCAGCCCGCCGTGTCCCAGCCCATGTACTGCCCGAAGACCGGTGAGATCTCGCGGAACTTCGCCAGTCGCGCCTTCGTCTGCGCCACCGTCGGCCGGACCTTGTCGTCCAGGCAGGAGATCGCGCGCTGCGAGTGGCTCGCGGTGCCGTAGTGCCCGCTCGGGTCACGGTCGTTGTACGAGTCGGCGAGCGCGAGGAGCGCCGTGCCGTCGCCCTTCTCGGCGCCCTGCAGGCCCCGGGTGAGGGCGGGCCAGCTGTTCTGGCTGTACAGGGTGACCGCGATGCCGGTGGTCGCGAGCGACTCGTTCAGCTCCCGGCCGCCCGAGGTCGGCAGCGGCTTCTCGTCGAGCTTCTTCAGGAGCGCCGCGATCTCCTTCGACCCTTCCGTCGGGTCCTTGCCGCGGGACTTCAGATAGTTGTCGAGCGCCCGCTGGAAGCCGCGCGCCTGGTTCTCGGCCTGCCCCACGCGCCCGGCCGTCGGATCGACGACCGCGTCCAGGACGAGCCGGCCGACCTTGCCGGGGAACAAGTGGGCGTAGATCCCGCCGAGTTCCGTCCCGTACGAGACGCCCATGTAGTGCAGCTCGTCGTCGCCCAGGACCTCGCGCATCAGGTCCATGTCGCGCGCGGCCTCCACGGTCGACACGTGTCCGAGCAGGTCACCGGCCTTCCGGCAGCCCTTGCCGAAGTCGGTCGCGTCCTTCAGGTACGCCTTCTCCTCCGCCGCCGTGTCCGGCGTGAGGTCGACGGACTCGGCGGCCTGCGTCTCCTTGTCGCTGCGGCAGCGCATCCCGTGGCTGGCCGCGACCCCGCGCGGGTCGAAGCCCACCAGGTCGTAGCGCTCGCGCAGCTTCGCGTACTGCGGGGCGAAGGCCGGCAGCAGGTCGACGCCGGAGCCGCCCGGCCCGCCGAAGTTGAAGAGGAGGGAGCCGATGCGCTCCGCGCCGCCGCCCCTGGACTTCGTGCGGATGAGGGCGAGCCCGATCGTCGGGCCGCCCGGCTTCGCGTAGTCCAGCGGTGCCTTGAGCGTCGCGCACTGCCAGTCGGAGTCGGGCGCCGGCGTGCTCGCGGACCCCTTGCAGCGGCCCCAGTCAAGGCGCTGGCCGGTGAGTGAGGAGGGCAGTGGCGGCAGCGTGGTGTCCCGCGGTGTCGCGGTGGCGGACCGCGTCGCGGCGCCGCTCGACGACGGCGGCTTCGGATCGTCCCCGCCGTCGCCGCCGCCCGACCCGCTGCAGCCGGTGACCAGGCCGGCCGTCAGTACGGCCGCCGTCGTCAGAGCGAGCGCGCGGCCCTCTCGTCCTGTGCGTGTGCGCAGCTCTGCGCGGGCACGCGGTTCCTGTGGCGCCATGGGCACCTCCCCCCTCGACTGCCCCCGTGCGAAAGACAGTCAGGCCATCGTAGGAGGTCACGCCGACATGCGCGCCGGCCTGTGGACAACTCCGGGATCACGAGCAGACCGTTCCCTCTTTCGGGACGGTCCCGTCGAGGAGATAGCCGTTCACGGCGCCCAGGACGCACTTGTTGCCGCTGTCGTACGCGCCGTGCCCCTGCCCCTTGTACGTCAGCTCGACGCCCACCCCGTCGCCCAGCGCGTCGGCCATCTTCCGTGCGCCCTCGTACGGGGTGGCCGGGTCGCCGGTGTTGCCGACGACGAGGATCGGCGCGGAGCCCGCCGCGCTCACGTCCGGGTGGTCGGCCGCGCCGTCGACGGCCCAGTCGGTGCAGCCGAGCATGCCCCAGGCCAGGTAGTCGCCGAACAGCGGAGACGCCGAGCGGAACTCCGGCAGCTTCGCCTCGACGTCCTGCGTCGTGTAACGCGGCTTGTCGTCCGCGCAGTTGATGGCGACGTTGGCGGCCTGGATGTTGCTGTACTTGCCGTCCTCGTTCCGCCCGTTCATCGAGTCGGACAGCATCATGAGGACCTTGCCGTCGCCGTCGTAGGCCTGCTGGAGACCCTCGGTGAGGTACTCCCAGAAGTCCTTCGAGTACAGGGACTGCGCGATGCCGTTCGTCGCGGCGGTCTGGGTCAGGTCGCGCGGGAAGATCCCCGGGATCGGCTTCTCCTCCAGCTCGTCGAGCAGCTTGGCGATCTTCTCCTTCACCTCGTCCGGGGTGTCGCCGACGGGGCAGTCCTCGACCTGCGACGTGCAGTCCTTCGCGTAGTTGTCGAGAGCGCGCTGGAACCCCTTGGCCTGCCCGAGCGAGCCCTCCTCCGGGCTCTGCGTGGGGTCGACGACGCCGTCGAACACGGCGCGGCCCACGTTCTTGGGGAACAAGTGGGCGTAGACGCCGCCCAGTTCGGTGCCGTAGGAGATGCCGAAGTAGTGCAGCTTGTCGTCGCCGAGCACCTGGCGCATCAGGTCCATGTCGCGGGCGGCGTCGGTGGTCCTGACGTGGGGGAGGACCTTCCCGGAGTTCTTGTCGCAGGCGTTGTTGAAGCCCGTGATGTTGCTGACGAGCTTCTTCTGCTCCGCCGCGTCGTCCGGCGTCGAGTCCTGCTGGAAGTACTCGTCGAGCTGCTCGTCGTCCTCGCACTCGATGCCCGCGCTGCGGCCCACCCCGCGCGGGTCGAAGCTCACCAGGTCGTAGCGGGTCCGCAGCTTCGCGTAGTCCGTGCCGAAGGCCGGCAGGGTGGTGACGCCGGAGCCGCCGGGGCCGCCGAAGTTGAAGACCAGCGAGCCGATGCGCCGGTCCTCGTCGCCGCTGGACCGCGCACGGATCAGCGCGATGCCGATGGTGTCGCCCTCGGGGTCCGCCCAGTCGAGCGGCGCCTTCATGGTGGCGCACTGCCACTCGGCGCCACCGGGCAGCGGGGAGGGTGCTTCGCCGCCGCCCTCGGACTCCGACGGTGCGGGGCAGTCCTTCCAGCTCAGCTTCTGGGACGGCAGGTCCACGTCGTCCTGCGAGTCGTTGCTGCACGCCGCGAGGGACGCTGACAGCAGGGCGGCGGTGACGGCCAGGGCTGCGGCGCGGGGCCGGGACGGATTGGGCATGCGTCCATCCTGCGGCGGCCGGGTGCGGGGCGCTCGGGCTGCGGGCTGTGCGGGTGAGGCCCTTCAAGTGCCCCGTCGCGTGCGCTCCGCCGAAGGCGGGGCGCCGGTCAGAGCGCGCCCTTGCGCGTCAGGTGGTTGAAGAACAACCAGCCGGGAAGCACGGGCAGCCAGAGCGTGAGCAGCCGGTACAGGAGCACCGCGGGAGCGGCCACCTCCTTGGGCAGGCCGACCGCGATCAGACCCACCGTCAGCGTCGCCTCGACCGCGCCCACACCACCGGGCGTCGGCGCCGCGGAGCCGAGCGCGTTGCCGGCGAGGAAGACGACCGCGACGCTGGCCAGGCTCAGGCTCGTCGTGTTGTCCCCGAAGGCGCGGATCGAGGCGTCGAGGCACATCACGAAACAGGCGGTCAGCAGCAGCATGCCGCCGATGCCGGTGAGCAGCTTCCGGGGCCGCTGGAGCACGTCGAGCATGCGCGGCACGACACCCGCGAAGAGCGAGCGCACGCGCGTGACGACGAACTTCCTCAGGAAGGGGATCGACGTCACCACGAGGACGAGCACGGCGACCGTCAGCAGACCCGCGATGACCGTCCGGGACGGCGACAAGGAGGGCGTCTTCTCGGTGCCCGTCAGGTAGCCGAAGGTCAGCAGCAGCAGGATGTGGCTGCACATGCCGAACAGCTGGGAGGCGCCCACACTGGCGACCGCGAGCCCGGGGCGCACCCCCGCACGCTGCAGGAACCGGGTGTTGAGCGCGACACCGCCGACCGCGGCGGGAGCCACGATCTTCACGAACGAGCCGGCGACCTGGGCGGCGACGGTCCGCATGAAGGGCACCCGTTCGGGCACGAAGCCGAGCAGGCTCATCGCCGCGGCCACGTAGCTGAGCGCGGAGAACACCACCGCGAGCCCGACCCAGCCCCACTCCGCCTCGCCGACGATGGTGCCGAAGTCGATGTGCGTGAGCTGCGACAGCAGGAAGTAGGCGCCGATCGCACCGGCGATGAAACTGATCAGCGTGCGCGGCCTGATGCGCTCCAGACGGGCCGGTTCGACGGGGGCCTGCGGCCGGATCCGCAGCACCTGGTGGCGGATCTGGGTGAGCAGGTCCTCCTCGCGGGCCTCGTCGAGGGCTTCGTCGAGGGCGCGCTTCTCGGCCTGCCGCTCGGCCTTCTCGGACTTCTTCTCCGCCCGTACGGACTTCTTGTCGTCCTTCTTGTCGTCGGCGCCCGCCGGGACCTCGGCGTCCTCCAGGCGGGCCTGCTTGGCCTTGCTGGACGCCTCCAGGACGGCCTCGCGCTCCCGTTGGGCGCGCTCCCGTCCGAGCTTGCGCAGCGTCGCCCTGGTGGAGCGGCTGAGCGCGATCGGCTGCAGCAGCGGCAGACAGTCGGCGACGGCGTCGGGGCCGAGCACGCCGACCGCCGACGCGACGGCCCGCTCGGCCCCCACCCGCAGGCCCAACGTCGTGACCAACTGCGCGATGTCCATGCGCAGCACCAGGTCGCCCGCCGCGATCTCACCGCCGCGCAGATCCGTGAGGATCACCGTGCCGGAACGATCCACCAGAATCGCGTCGCCTGCGAGCCGCCGGTGCGCGATCCGCCGCGACTGGAGCGCCTGCACCTGGTGCCAGGTGTCGCGCAGCAGCTCGTCGGTGATCTCCTCGTCCGGCATCGCGTCCAGGGACCTGCCGCCGATGTGCTCGTACACGAGCATCACGGCGTCGGGGCCCAGCTCGGACGTGGCGATCAGCTTCGGCGCGTTCGCCCCCGCCGCGATCGCCGCGTAGGCGAGGAGCGCCTCCTGCTCCAGGGCCTGGCGCAGCGACTGGAGGCTGCGGCCCGTGGTGATGCCGCGCAGCGTCAGCCGCCGCCACACCCGGTAGAAGAAGCCCTGCGCCTGCTGTTCCCGGTCGACGACCGTGACGTCGAGCGGTGGGCGGTCCTCCAGGGTGACGAAGTAGCGCCGCCCCCGGTCGCCGTTCTCCGTGGCGCCCTCGTGGGCCTCTTCGCGGGAGGCCTTCACGGGGTGGAAGCCGACGTGCCGCAGTCCGGCGAGGAGCGTCTGCCCCGTAGGGCGCACATTGGGGGAGCCGACGGCGTACAGCGTTCCGTAGGCGACGGTCCAGCCGATGAGGATCGTCAGGATGATCGAGAACGGTGTGGTGTATCCGGTGACCAGCATGGCGAACGCGTCGAGCAGCAGCACCACCCACAGCACCACGCGCCATCGTGGTCGCCGGGACATCCCGACGGCCGTCATGTAGGCGATGACGGGCGCCAGGTAGCCGTGCACCGGATCGGTCAGCGCATGGATGTCGCCGGGCGACACCTTCGTGAGCGCGTCCTGGATGGACTGCGGCGCGGCCTTGGCGACCCAGAGGTCGGTCGCGAGCGTCACGCCGTGCGCGAGGACCGCGGCGAGCACCCCGTCGGCGATCCGCAGTCCGTCGCGCTTGATGAGCCGCTCGATGGCGAAGGCGACCGGTACGAGGAGGATGGCGATGCTCGACGCGAGACCCGCGAACTTGGTCAGCAGGTCCGGCGCCTGGCCGGTGCCCTTGTTGATGTCCTGGGCGAAGCCCGAGGTCGTGGCGTGCGCGAACGCGGCGATGGCGAGCAGCACGGCGATCGCGAGCAGGCCCACGAGGAGACGCATCAGGTCGGACGGGCGGTGCACGCGCGCGGGGAGCAGGGGTTCGTCGCCGTCGACCTGCTCCGCGTGCGCGTCGGGGTCGACGCAGTCCGGGTCGTGCAGCGGCTGTTCCTGCTTCGTCCCGGCGGCCTCCTCGGCCGTGTCCTCAGGGCGCGCCGGTGTCACAGAGGTGCCCTCCGCCTTGTCGGGGTGCACGCTCTGCTGCTCCGTCGTCTCTTCTTGATCTCGTATCACCAGTCACCGCCCGCACGATGGTGGCATGTCCCATCGCAATAGGGGGGTATCAGGGTGCATTCGAGGAGCTTGACGTCGTCGGCAAGCGCCTTCTTGTGCGTCTCTCCAGACGGGTGCCCCGATGTCCCTCCGTGTTGTCGGTGCCGTGCGGCAGGATGGGCCGGATGAGCGAGGAGAGCGAGTCGGCGGGAGAACTTCCCGAGTACGCGGAGCGGGTCCTGGAAGTCGCCGAGCTGATCCCGCCCGGGCGGGTCATGACGTACGGGGACGTCGCCGAGTGGCTGGAGGAGGGCGGCCCGCGCCAGGTGGGCCGGGTGATGTCCCTCTACGGAGGCGCGGTTCCGTGGTGGCGCGTCGTGCGCGCGGACGGCGCGATGCTCCCGGGGCACGAACTGGGCGCGCTCGACCACTACAGGGAAGAGAACACGCCGCTGCGTGAGGCGTCCCGGGCGGCCGGGGGCCACCTGCCGCGCCTGGACATGAAGCGCGCGCGATGGGACGGCAGGACGCCTGCGGAAGCTCACGATTGACAGCTTCGGCCATCTCGCGCGCGGGCGTGACGCCTGTGGTCCGTACGGGGGAAACGCGGCACGTGGGGCACTCCGCTTCACCCCCGTCCGTTCGTGAGACAGGGCACACCTGGGCCGAAAGGGGCGCGAGGGACGCGCCGGAAGCCCGGCTTCCGCCACACTCGACGGCGTAGCGTCGACGGCACCGTCGATGGCAGTCACCTCCCTCACCCCGCGGCCACCGCTCTGCACGGACGGCGCTTCGACCACCAGCACACCCACCAGGACCAGCGATCCACGTGAGCTCCTCTTCGTCCACCCGGCACCTGTCGCACCACCAGGTTCGACAGGGGATCCCCGGCGCGTACCGACTGGTGCGTACCCCGCCGGCTCCGGTGGACCCCCCTCGTCTGGACGCACGTCAGCGTGCGGTGGTTGACCACGCCCACGGGCCCCTCCTCGTCCTGGCCGGTCCCGGCACGGGAAAGACGACGACCCTCGTGGAGGCGGTCGCCGCGCGCATCGCCCGGGGGACCGAACCGTCGCGCATCCTCGTGCTCACGTTCAGCCGCAAGGCCGCCGTCGAACTGCGCGACCGGATGGCGCTGCGGATAGGAGCGGCGCGCGCCCCGCAGGCGACGACGTTCCACTCCTTCTGTTACGCCCTCGTCCGCGCCCACCAGGACACGGACCTCTTCGTGGAGCCGCTGCGGCTGCTGTCCGGTCCCGAGCAGGACGTCGCCGTACGTGAGCTGCTCGCCGGCCAGATCGACCTGGAGCGGGCCGGACTCGCGCACGTGCGCTGGCCGGACGAACTGCGCGCCTGCCTCACCACGCGCGGCTTCGCTGACGAAGTGCGCGCGGTCCTCGCGCGCAGCCGCGAGCTGGGCCTGGGGCCCGCCGCCCTGGACGCCTTCGCGCGCCGCATCGGCCGGCCCGACTGGCGCGCGGCCGCCACGTTCCTGGCCGAGTACCTGGACGTCCTCGACATGCGGGGCGTGCTCGACTACTCGGAGCTGGTGCACCGCGCCGTCCTGCTGGCCCGCCGCCAGGAGGTCGCCGACCAGATCGGGGCGCAGTACGACGCGGTGTTCGTCGACGAGTACCAGGACACCGACCCGGCCCAGGTGCGGCTCCTGCACGCGCTCGCGGGCGGCGGCCGCACACTCGTCGCGTTCGGCGACCCGGACCAGTCGATCTACGCGTTCCGGGGCGCCGACGTGAACGGCATCCTGGACTTCCCCGACGACTTCCCGCGCGCGGACGGCACCCCCGCCCCGGTCGAGGTCCTCACCACGTCCCGGCGTTCCGGCGCCCGCCTCCTGGACGCGACCCGCCGCCTCACCCGGCGGATGCCGCTGACCCGGCTCCCCGCGGACAAGGTGCGCGCCCACCGCGAGCTCGCGCCCGTGCGCGACGGCGGCGGAGCCGAGGTCTACACGTACCCGACGTCCGGCACGGAGCTGGACAACGTCGCGGACATCCTGCGCCGGGCCCACCTGGAGGACGGCGTCGCGTGGAGCGACATGGCCGTCCTCGTGCGCGCGGGCGCCCGCAGCATCCCCGCCGTACGGCGCGCGCTCACGGCCGCGGGCGTGCCCCTGGACATCGACGGCGACGACCTGCCGCTGCGCCACGAACCGGCGGTCACGCCGCTGCTGACGGCGCTGAAGGCGGTGGCACACCCGTCGCACGAACCCTTCGCGGCGGACGACGACGCCCCGGCGGAACCGGATGCCGACGACCCGGGAGCCGTCTGCTGGCTCGACACCGAGACCGCGCTCACCCTCCTGGCCTCGCCCCTGGCCGGCATGGACGCCGCCGACCTGCGCCGCCTCGGGCGCGCCCTGCGCGAGGAGGAGCGCGCCGCCGGCAACCACCTGCCGCCGCCCTCGGACGACCTGCTCGCCCGCGCCCTCGCGGAACCCGAGCGACTCGCCCTGCACGACCCCGCCTACGCGCGCGGTGCGCAGCGCCTCGGCGACCTGCTCGCCCGCGCCCGCCAGAAGCTGACCGACGGCGGCACCGCCGAAGAGGCCCTCTGGGAGCTGTGGAACGGCACCCCCTGGCCGCACCGCCTGGAGCGGGCCGCACGGCGCGGAGGCGCGGCGGGCCGCAACGCGGACCGTGATCTTGATGCCGTGTGCGCCCTGTTCGCCGTCGCCTCGCGCGCGGAGGAGCGCACCGGCGGCAGCGGCGCCCGCAACTTCCTGGAGGAGCTGGAGGCCCAGGACATCGCCGCCGACACCCTCGCCGGGCGGGCCGTGCGACCGGACGCCGTGCGCCTCATGACCGCTCACCGCTCCAAGGGACTGGAGTGGCGCCTCGTGGTCGTCGCGGGTGTCCAGGAGGGACTGTGGCCCGATCTGCGTCGCCGCGGCTCCCTCCTGGAGGCCGACCGCATCGGCCGTGACGGCCTCGCCGAACCCCTCACCCCCGGGGCCCTGCTGGCCGAGGAACGGCGACTGTTCTACGTGGCCGCCACGCGCGCGCGGGAGCGCCTCGTCGTCACCGCGGTGAAGGCGCCCGCCGACGACGGCGACCAGCCCTCCCGGTTCCTCACCGAACTCGGCATCGAGCCCAAGGACGTCACGGGCCGGCCGCGCCGCCCGCTGTCCGTGTCCGCCCTCGTCGCCGACCTGCGCGCCACGACGGTGGACCCGCGCGTCTCGGAGGCGCTGCGGGAGGCCGCGGCCCGCCGGCTCGCCCGCCTCGCCGCGCTCAGCGACGACGACGGCAGACCTCTCGTGCCGTCCGCCCACCCGTACCGCTGGTGGGGCATGTACGAACCGACCGAGAGCAAGGTGCCGCTGCGGGACCGCGACAAGCCCGTGGTGCTCTCCGGAAGCGCCCTCGACCAGCTCGCCAACACCTGCGCGCTGCAATGGTTCCTGGGCCGTGAGGTCAAGGCCGACGCCCCCGCCACCGCCGCCCAGGGCTTCGGCAACGTCGTGCACGTCCTGGCCGACGAGGTCGCCTCCGGGCGCACCCCCGCCGACCTCGCCGTCCTCATGGAGCGACTCGACTCCGTGTGGGACGCGCTCGCCTTCGACGCGCCCTGGAAGTCGGCGCAGGAGAAGGAGCACGCGCGCGTGGCGCTCGAACGCTTCCTCCAGTGGCACGTCATGGACCGCGGCGGCCGCACCCCGGTCGCCAGTGAGCACGACTTCGACGTCACGCTGGAGGCCGGCTCCTACGAGGTCCGGATCCGCGGCTCCATGGACCGTGTCGAGCGCGACGCCGACGGCCGCGCCTACGTGGTCGACTTCAAGACCGGCAAGCAGGCGCCCAGCGCCGCCGACGTCGAGCACCACCCGCAGCTCGCCGTGTATCAGCTCGCCGTGCGGGAGGGAGCCGTCGACGAACCCTTCGACGGCGCGCGCCCGCATCCCGGGGGCGCCGAACTGGTGCAGTTGCGCCAGGGCGCGGCGAAGAAGGACGGCGGCGAGACCCTGCCGAAGGTCCAGGGACAGGAGCCCCTGGAAGGGGAGTGGGTCGGCGATCTCCTCGCCACCGCGGCCGGCAAGGTGCTCGACGAGCGCTTCGCGCCCACCACCGGACAGCAGTGCACGCACTGCGCCTTCCGGGCCTCGTGCAGCGCGCGGCCCGAGGGGAAGCACGTCGTGGAGTGACGTGCGCCTCCGCCGGGCCGGAACGGACCGGCGCTGTCAGTGGTGCCGGTTAGCCTCGATGAGGTGACCACACGCCTCACCGACCCCGAGCAGCTCAAGGAGCTGCTGGGCATCCCCTTCACCCCGGAGCAGACGGCCTGCATCACGGCGCCGCCCGCCCCGCAGGTGATCGTGGCCGGAGCCGGCTCCGGCAAGACGACGGTGATGGCCGCGCGCGTGGTCTGGCTGGTCGGCACCGGACAGGTCGCGCCCGAGCAGGTCCTGGGCCTCACGTTCACGAACAAGGCGGCCGGAGAGCTCGCCGAGCGCGTCCGCAAGGCCCTCGTCAGGGCGGGCGTGACCGACCCCGACGCCATCGACCCGGACAACCCCCCGGGCGAGCCCGTGATCTCCACGTACCACGCCTTCGCCGGCCGGCTCCTGACCGACCACGGCCTGCGCATCGGACTCGAACCCACCACGCGGCTGCTCGCCGACGCCACCCGCTTCCAGCTCGCCGCGCGCGTGCTGCGCGAGGCGCCCGGCCCCTACCCCGCGCTGACCCGCTCCTTCGCCGACCTGGTGAGCGACCTGCTCGCCCTCGACGCCGAGCTGGCCGAGCACCTCGTGGAGCCGGGCCGCCTGCGCGCGTACGACCAGGAGCTGCTGCGCACGCTCGAAGGCGCCAAGCTCAGCAACGCGGACCTGCGGAAGGTGCCCGAGGCGGCCGCCGCACGGCTGGAGCTGTCCGAGCTGGTGGGGCACTACAGGGCGGCCAAGCGCACCCGGGACGTGCTGGACTTCGGCGACCAGATCGCCCTGTCCGCCACGCTCGCGAGCACCCGGCCCGAGGTCGGCGAGATCCTCCGGGACGAGTTCCGCGTCGTCCTGCTCGACGAGTACCAGGACACCTCCGTGGCCCAGCGGATCCTCCTCGCGGGCCTGTTCGGCGGCGGCACGGGCCACGCGGTGACCGCGGTCGGCGACCCCTGCCAGGCGATCTACGGATGGCGCGGCGCCTCCGTGGCCAACCTCGACGACTTCCCGCACCACTTCGCCCACGGGGACGGCCGCCCCGCCACCCGCTTCGCGCTCAGCGAGAACCGCCGCAGCGGCGGCCGCCTCCTCGACCTCGCCAACGGACTGGCCGAGCCGCTGCGCGCCCTGCACGCGGGCGTGGAGGCGCTGCGGCCCGCCCCCGGAGCCGAGCGCGACGGCGTCGTGCGCTGCGCCCTGCTGCGGACCCACGGGGAGGAGATCGACTGGCTCGCCGACTCCATCGCCCATCTCGTCGGCACCGGCACGGCACCCGGGGAGATCGCCGTCCTGTGTCGCACCGCGACCGACTTCGCCGAGATCCAGGGCGCGCTCGTCGCCCGCGACATCCCCGTCGAAGTGGTCGGCCTGTCGGGTCTGTTGCACCTTCCGGAGGTCGCCGACCTGGTCGCCGTGTGCGAGGTCCTCCAGGACCCCGGGGCGAACGCGGCACTGGTCCGCCTGCTGACCGGCCCGCGCTGGCGCATCGGCGCGCGTGACCTCGCCCTGCTCGGCCGCCGCGCCCGCCTGCTGGTCTCCCACGCGCGCGGGGGCGACGAGGACGACCCGGACCGGCGGCTGGTCGAGGCCGTCGAGGGCGTCGACCCGTCCGAGGTGATATCGCTCGCGGACGCGCTCGACACGTTCCTGGAGACCTCCGTAGAGGCCGACGGGGACGACGACGGGCTGCCGTTCTCGCCGGACGCGCGCGTGCGCTTCGCGCGCCTCGCCACCGAACTGCGCGACCTGCGCCGCTCGTTGTCCGACCCGCTGATGGACGTCCTGCACCGCGTCCTGGCCGTCACCGGTCTCGAGGTCGAACTCTCCGCGTCCCCGCACGCGCTGGCGGCCCGGCGGCGCGAGACGCTGTCCAACTTCCTCGACGTCGCCGCGTCCTTCGCCGCCCACGACGGCTCCGCCACCCTGCTCGCCTTCCTCGGCTTCCTGCGCACCGCCGCCCAGTACGAGAAGGGCCTCGACAACGCGCTGCCGGGCGGCGAGAACACCGTGAAGGTGCTCACCGCCCACAAGTCCAAGGGCCTCGAATGGGACGTCGTCGCCGTCCCCGGCCTGGTCACCGGCACGTTCCCGAGCACCCAGGGCCGGGAGAAGTGGACGGCCCAGGGCAAGGTCGTCCCGCACGAACTGCGCGGCGACGCCGCGACCCTGCCCGACATCGAGGCGTGGGACTCCAGGTCGATGAAGGCGTTCCACGCCGACATGAAGGACCACCAGCACACCGAGGAACTGCGCCTGGGCTACGTCACGTTCACGCGCCCCCGTTCGCTGCTCCTCGGCTCGGGCCACTGGTGGGGACCGTCCCAGAAGAAGAAGCGCGGCCCGTCCGACTTCCTCCAGGCGCTGTACGACCACTGCGCCGCCGGGCACGGCGAGATCGAGTCGTGGGCGGACGAACCGCCGGAGGACGAGGAGAACCCGGCCCTCCAGGAGGCGTCCGCCGAGCACGCCTGGCCGCTGCCGCTGGACGACGCGTCCCTGGCCCGCCGCCGCGCGGCCGCCGACACCGTGCTCGCCCACCTGGAGCGGGCGATGACCGCTCCGCAGGCCCGCGCGCACTCGGAGGTCCACCCCGCCGCCCTGGACGAGCCGCCCTTCGAGGACCCCGACTGGCCGCCCCCGCCGGAGGACGAGGAGTTCCCGCCCGACGACCCCGACTTCCCCGAAGATCCCGAAGACCCCGAGGACTGGGAGCAGCTGTCCGCCGAGCGCCCCACGGTCCCGCACCCCTCGCCGCGGCCCGGCACACCGCCGCACGCGCGCGTGGCCGGGCTCCCGGAGGCGGCACCTGCCGTCCCGCACCCCGCGCTTCCCCCAGAGCCCGAGCTCACCCCGGAGGAGGTCCGCACGATCGCCTCCTGGGACCGCGACCTGGACGCCCTCACCGGCGAACTGCTGCGGGCCCGCGCCGCCGTGCGCGAGGTGCCCGTCCCGCACTCGCTCACCGCCTCCCAGGTGCTGCGCCTGGCCGCCGACCCCGACGGCCTGGCCCAGGAGCTGGCCCGCCCCATGCCGCGCCCACCGCAGCCGGCCGCCCGCCAGGGCACCCGCTTCCACGCCTGGGTCGAATCACGCTTCGAAGAGCTGCGCCTGCCCCTGCACGACCCGGAGGACCTGCCGGGCAGCGACGCCGAGATCGCCGACGAGCGCGACCTGGAGGCGCTCAAGGAAGCCTTCGAGCGCACCCCGTACGCGCACCGCACCCCGTACCGGGTCGAGCTGCCCTTCCAGCTGGCCGTCGCGGGCCGGGTCGTCCGCGGCCGCATCGACGCCGTCTACAAGACGGGCGACGGCGACGACGTGACGTACGAGATCGTCGACTGGAAGACGGGTCACCAGCAGACCGCCGACCCGCTCCAGCTCGCCGTCTACCGGCTCGCCTGGGCCGAGCAGCAGGGCGTCCCCCTGGAGTCGGTCGGCGCCGCCTTCCTGTACGTACGCAGCGGAGAGACGGTCCGGCCCCAGCGGCTGCCCGGGCGGGCGGAGCTGGAGCGCCTCCTCACCCAGGACCCGCAGGCAGCCGCCACCCAGGACCCGCAGGCAGCCCTCACGCGGGAGCCGCAGGCCGTCGAGGAGCCGCCGGACGAGCACACTCCGGCGGGCGGATAGGCTCGGGACCATGAGCAAGCCCGTTGACAGCGCCGTCAGCACCGTCCGTGCGTACATCGAGAACCACCGCGAGGCGTTCCTCGACGACCTCGCCGCCTGGCTGCGGATCCCCTCCGTGTCCGCCCAGCCCGACCACGCACCGGACGTGCGGCGCAGCGCCGACTGGCTCGCCGGGAAACTGGCGGAGACCGGCTTCCCGACCACCGAGGTGTGGGAGACGCCGGGCGCCCCCGCCGTGTTCGCCGAGTGGCCCTCCGGCGACCCCCGGGCCCCCACGGTCCTCGTCTACGGACACCACGACGTCCAGCCCGCCGCCCGCGAGGACGGCTGGGACACCGACCCCTTCGAGCCGGTCGTCGTCGGCAACCGCCTCCACGCGCGCGGGGCCGCGGACGACAAGGGGCAGGTGTTCTTCCACACACTCGGGGTGCGGGCGCACCTCGCCGCGACCGGGCGCACCACCCCCGCGGTCAACCTCAAGCTGCTGATCGAGGGCGAGGAGGAGTCGGGCTCCCCGCACTTCCGTGCCCTCGTGGAGGCGCACAGGGAGCGCCTCGCCGCCGACGCCGTGATCGTCTCCGACACCGGCATGTGGTCCGAGGACACCCCCACGGTCTGCACCGGCATGCGCGGTCTCGCGGACTGCGAGATCGAGCTGCGCGGGCCCGACCAGGACATCCACTCCGGCTCCTTCGGCGGCGCCGTCCCGAACCCGGCGACCGCCGCCGCCCGCCTCGTGGCCGCCCTGCACGACGACCACGCGCGCGTGGCGGTCCCCGGCTTCTACGACGGCATCGTGGAACTCACCGAGCGGGAGCGCGAGCTCTTCGCCGAGCTGCCCTTCGACGAGGCGCAGTGGCTGCGCACGGCCAAGTCGCACGCCACGTACGGAGAGGCCGGGCTCACCACCCTGGAGCGCATCTGGGCCCGCCCGACCGCTGAGGTCAACGGGATCGGGGGCGGCTACCAGGGCCCGGGCGGCAAGACCATCGTCCCGTCGTCGGCGATGCTGAAGCTCTCGTTCCGGCTGGTCGCCGGGCAGGACCCGGACCACGTGGAGAAGGCCGTCACCTCCTGGGTCGCCGAGCAGCTGCCCGCGGGGATCAGCCACACGATCACCTTCGGCGCCGCCACCAGGCCCTGCCTGACCCCGCTCGACCACCCCGCCCTGCAGTCGGTCGTCCGCGCCATGGGACGGGCCTTCGAGCAGAAGATCCGCTTCACGCGCGAGGGCGGTTCGGGTCCGGCCGCCGACCTCCAGGACGTGCTCGACGCCCCGGTCCTGTTCCTGGGCATCTCGGTCCCCTCCGACGGCTGGCACGCGCCGAACGAGAAGGTCGAGCTCGACCTCCTCATGAAGGGCGTCGAGACCGCCGCCCACCTGTGGGGAGATCTCGCGGAGAGCTGGCCGGATGCACACTGAACGAGGCGCCCCGCACACGTCCTGCCGCACGTCCTGCTGAACCGCCCGCCGAACCACCCATTTCATCACCGGGGGAGTTGGAAGCACCTGTGACCACCTGGACCGACCGCACCGCTGACCTGGCCGGAGGCCGACCGCTCTCGCTGTCCGCGCCGAGCGGTATCGACCGTGCCGCGCACCACCGCATCGACGAGCCGTGGCTCGCCGCGGCGTGGAGCCACCCCACCACCCGGGTGTTCGTGGTCTCCGGCGGTCAGGTGCTCATCGACGAGACGCCGGACGGCACGACGGAACTGGTCATGACGCCGTCCTTCGAGGCGCCCCTCACCGAGGCCCACCGCTACTTCCTGGGCACGGACGAGGACGGCGTGAGCTACTTCGCGCTGCAGAAGGACACGCTTCCGGGGCGCATGGACCAGTCCGCGCGCCCGGCCGGACTGCGCGAGGCGGGCCTGCTGCTCTCGCCGCGGGACGCCGGACTCATGGTGCACGCCGTCGCCCTGGAGAACTGGCAGCGACTGCACCGCTTCTGCTCCCGCTGCGGCGAGCGCACCGTCATCGCCGCCGCGGGCCACATCCGCCGCTGCCAGGCCTGCGGGGCCGAGCACTACCCGCGCACCGACCCGGCCGTGATCATGGCCGTCACGGACGATCAGGACCGCATCCTGCTGGGCCGCCAGGTGCACTGGCCCGAGGGCCGGTTCTCGACGCTCGCCGGTTTCGTGGAGCCCGGCGAGTCCATCGAGCAGTCGGTGCGCCGCGAGGTCTTCGAGGAGGCGGGCGTCCTCGTCGGGGACGTCGAGTACGTCGCCAGCCAGCCCTGGCCCTTCCCCTCCAGCCTGATGCTCGGCTTCATGGCGCACGCCACGTCCTTCGAGATCAACGTGGACGGTGACGAGATCCACGAGGCCCGCTGGTTCTCCCGGGAAGACCTGCGGGCCGCCTTCGAGACCGGGGAGGTCATGCCTCCCTACGGGATCTCGATTGCGGCCCGCCTGATCGAGCTCTGGTACGGCAAGCCCCTGCCGAAGCCCAGCGACGCGCTGTGAGCGAACCGCTCACGCGCGCCCGGCGCGTCAGGCGCCGATCTTCTGCTTGACCTGCGCCAGCGAGGGGTTCGTGAGCGTCGAACCGTCGTCGAAGAGGACGGTGGGGACCGTCTGGTTCCCGCCGTTCGCCTTCTCCACGAACGCCGCCGATTCCGGGTCGTGCTCGATGTTGATCTCGGAGTACGCGATGCCCTCGCGGTCCATCTGCTTCTTCAACCGCTGGCAGTAGCCGCACCAGGTGGTGCTGTACATCGTCACAGTGCCCGGCATGTCCTCGCGCTCCTTCGTGGCTGGGGTGCGTGTTCGCAATACGTCGAACGTACGCGACGCGACGACCATTCCCGCACGTCGGTCGCGTTAGTACGACAATCACCGGCCGCCTGTGGACAGCGCGACGCACCCGCCCCCGCAGACCTGGCAGCATGGCGGGGTGACAGCAGCAACGCACTCCACCCTGTTCCCGCAGGTCCCGGAATCGGCCGACGCGGTGCTCGACGGGCTCGACCCCGAGCAGCGCGCCGTGGCGACGGCCCTGCACGGTCCGGTGTGTGTGCTCGCGGGCGCGGGCACGGGCAAGACGCGGGCGATCACGCACCGCATCGCGTACGGCGTCCGCGCCGGGATCCTCCAGCCGAACACCGTGCTCGCCGTCACCTTCACCAACCGCGCCGCGGGGGAGATGCGCGGCCGGCTGCGGCAGCTCGGCGCCGGGGGAGTGCAGGCCCGCACCTTCCACTCGGCGGCGCTGCGCCAGCTCCAGTTCTTCTGGCCCAAGGCCGTCGGCGGGGAGCTGCCCCGGATCGTCGACCGCAAGCTCCAGATCGTCGCCGACGCCGCTGCCGCCTGCCGCGTCCGCCTCGACCGCGGCGAGCTGCGTGACGTGACGGCCGAGATCGAGTGGTCCAAGGTCACCCAGACCGTCCCCACGGACTACGCCGCGGCGGCGCACAAGGCGGGCCGCGAGGCCCCCCGCAACCCCGCCGAGATCGCCCAGATCTATGCGAACTACGAGACGCTGAAGCGGGACCGCTCGGTCATCGACTTCGAGGACGTCCTGCTGCTCACCGTCGGCATCCTCCAGGACCGGCAGGACATCGCCGAGCAGGTCCGCGCCCAGTACCAGCACTTCGTCGTCGACGAGTACCAGGACGTCAGCCCGCTCCAGCAGCGCCTGCTCGACCTGTGGCTCGGCGAGCGCGACAGCCTCTGCGTCGTCGGCGACGCCAGTCAGACGATCTACTCCTTCACCGGCGCCACTCCCGACCACCTGCTCAACTTCCGCACCCGCCACCCGAGCGCGACGGTCGTCAAACTGGTCCGCGACTACCGCTCCTCGCCCCAGGTCGTGCACCTCGCAAACGGAATCCTGTCGCGAGCCAGCGGCCGGGCCGCCGAGCACCGCCTGGAGCTGATCTCCCAGCGCGAGGCGGGACCCGAGCCGGTCTATGTGGAATACGCGGACGAGCCCGCGGAGGCGGAGGGGGCGGCCGGCCGCATCCGGGAGCTCATCGCCGCCGGCGTCTCCGCGGGCGAGATCGCGATCCTGTTCCGGACGAACGGGCAGTCGGAGATCTACGAGCAGGCCCTCGCCGACGCCGGAGTGCCCTACCAGCTGCGCGGCGCGGAGCGCTTCTTCGAGCGGGCCGAGGTCCGCAAGGCCGGCCACGCGCTGCGCGCGGCAGCCCGCTTCGGGGGCAACGACGCGGGGCTCGACGAGGCCGTCGACCTGCCGTCCCAGGTCCGGGCGGTCCTCTCCGGCGAGGGCTGGACGAGCGAACCGCCCGCGGGCTCCGGCGCCGTCCGCGACCGGTGGGAGTCCCTCGCCGCCCTGGTCCGGCTCGCGGAGGACTTCGCGCGGGCCCGCCCGGAAGTGACCCTGGCCGACTTCGTGGCGGAGCTCGACGAGCGGGCCAGTGCCCAGCACGCGCCGACCGTCGAAGGCGTCACCCTGGCCTCGCTGCACGCGGCGAAGGGCCTCGAGTGGGACGCCGTGTTCCTGGTCGGCGTCGCCGAGGGCATGATGCCGATCACGTACGCCAAGACCGACGAGCAGATCGAGGAGGAGCGGCGGCTCCTGTACGTCGGGGTGACCCGGGCCCGGCGCCACCTCGGGGTCTCCTGGGCGCTGTCCCGCTCGCCGGGCGGCCGGGCGAGCCGTCGGGCGAGCCGGTTCCTCGACGGACTGCGGCCGGGCTCCACCGGCTCCGTGGGCCGGGGCGCCGGCGGCGGCCGGGGCGGGGTCGAGCTGGGGACGCGACCGGACGCCAAGGGGCCGCTCGCCGGGGCCCGGCGCAGGGCCAACAGGAAGGTAGCGCGCTGCAGGGTCTGCGGCCGCACGCTCACCGAAGCCGGCGAGATGAAGCTGATGCGCTGCGAGGACTGTCCCTCGGACATGGACGAAGGGGTCTACGAGCGGCTCGTCGAGTGGCGGGCCCGCACGGCGGCCGGCCTCGGCCAGCCCGCGTTCTGTGTCTTCACCGACAAGACCTTGATCGCCATCGCCGAGGCGGCGCCGGACGACGAGGCCGAGCTGTCCCGCATCCCGGGCGTCGGCATGCGGAAGTTTCGGACGTACGGATCCGATGTGCTTGCCATTTGCGCAGGTCAGACCGTGAGCGATGAGTCTGAAGGTGCCGACGGGGACGACTGATTCAAACTCGTCGAAAAAATAGTTTGCGCATGCCCCAGCAATCCCCATAGGTTCTAAAGCACGAAAGCACGGCCTTCTCGAAGGCCCTGGTTCCGTGATGTACTTGAAAGCCGTCGGACCGGTTCGCACCGGTCCCCTAGACGCCGAGAGGAGGCGAATCCAGTGATCAGCATCAAGGCCAGCTCCATCAGCACCGTCAAAATGACCGATCGCTCGGTCGTCGCTTCCTGCCTGCTCGGCTTCTCGAACCTGGGCACCGGTCTGTCTGGCCTCAGCGCCATGCGTCCGGAGTCCGGCCTGTCCCTCTCGGGTCTTCCCATCCGCGAGGGCAATGAGCGACCGACCAAGGCACCGGAAGCAGTAGCGACGGCACAGGCTCAGGCCTATGCCTTTGCCGCGGCCGGTGCCGGATTCCGGAAGCAGACGACGCAGCACCACACGATGTGGGCCTTCCGTGGGCCTGAACCCTGGAGTGATCCAGCCTGATCGACGATCAGGCCGGCGCCTTCAGGGCCGCGGAACCCCACCCGGGATCCGCGGCCCTTCTGTTTTCCCGGAAGACCCAGCGATCTTCCGAGGAGCCAGAACGAAGGGGCCTCGGGACAAGAAAAGAACCCGGTACCACCGCCAACCGGCCCACCGGCCGGAATGACCAGACGAGGAAGAAGACACCGTGCAACTCGAAGCGCACGCCCCGTCCGTACCGCCTTCAGACCCTCTTTCCCCGCCCGTGTCCACGGAGGACTCCACCTTGAACCCGCTGACTGCGCTCACCGCGCTCGACGACGCCATCGAGAACCTCGGCGTGCCCGTCCCCTGCCGTGCCTACGACCCGGAGGTCTTCTTCGCGGAGTCGCCGGCGGACGTCGAGTACGCCAAGTCCCTCTGCCGTACCTGCCCGCTGGTCGAGGCCTGCCTCGCCGGTGCCAAGGAGCGGCGTGAGCCCTGGGGCGTCTGGGGTGGCGAGCTGTTCGTCCAGGGAGTTGTCGTGGCCCGCAAGCGGCCGCGTGGCCGCCCGCGCAAGAACCCGGTCGCGGCATGAACACCCGAGGAACGATCGACCGCCCCCTGACGCACGACCCGAAGAAGCAGGACCCGATGAAGCCGTCCACGAGCGAGCCCACAGGCTCCGCGATCCCAGACTTCACCACCTCCGGCGCGACCGACTCGCGTCAGAACAGGACCCGTCAGATGCAACTCATCCCAGAAGCCCTGGCTCGTGCGCATATGCACGAGCAACTGAGGGACGCGCACACGGAGCGCCAGGCCATGCGCCTGGTGGTCGCGCGTCGGATGCAGCGGCGCGCCGAGCGCGCGTCGCTGCGGGCCAGGCGCGCGCTCGCCATGGCCGTGATGCAGTAACCGAAAGCGCGTCGCGCAAAAAACGGCAAGAGACAGCAAGAGACAGAACGAGCGGGGGCCGGTCCGGCAGGGACCGGCCCCGCGGTGCGTGGCACCCGGCGATCATCGGTCCATGGAGTTATCGTCACGGAGTGACGTCTCTTCCTGGCGGGGACTCCGCGCAGCAACCGGACCACCAGGCCCTCGTGTGCGCCCGGTGCGGCACCACCGCGCACGGGGCCCAGCCCACCTGGACGTATTCCGTGGAGGGCGGCGTTCGCCGCTACTTCTGTGACGCCTGTGCCCGGGAGAACATCAGAGCCATCGAAGGGCGGCTCGACTCCGACTGGTGGTGATCACGCCTCGACGGCCGGCTCGTGCTCCACGTCCTCGTCGGCCACGAACCCCGGCATCCACGCCTCCAGTTCGTCCCGCAGGCGCACCGTCGCGCCGAGCTGACACAGCACGCCGATCGTGCTGAGCGTCACCCGGTGGATCAACAGGTACGACGGCGGCAGGTTCAGCTGCTTGCCCAACTGGTGGGCGGGCGAGCGGATGTCGGCGATCCGGGCCGCCTGGGTGCGCATCCAGGAGCGGGTGAACGTGAACGCCTCGACCTGGGCCGGTTCGATGATCGGCAGCAAGTAGTCGAGCACCGCGTCCGGTTCGAGCTCGATGGACTCCTTGACGAAGCCCTCCTCCCGCAGCAGCTCGTAGACCGCGGCCGCGTCGCCTTCGATCGTCAGCCGCAGCGAGGTGCCGATGGGATCGGGCAGACCTCCGGGGAGGCGGTCCACCGTGCCGAAGTCCAGGACGCCGAGGCGCCAGCCGTCGTTCCCGTCCGGCAGCAGCCGGAAGTTGCCCGGGTGCGGATCCGCGTGCAGCAGTCCCGTGCGCGCTGGACCCGAGAACAGGAAGCGGGCCAGCAACTGGCCCGCGCGGTCGCGCTGTTCCTGGCTGCCGGAGCCGATGACCTCCGCCAGCGGCGTGCCGTCGATCCACTCCGTCACCAGCACCTGCTCGCTCTGGTGGACCACCTGCGGCACCACGACGTCGGGGTCGTCGGCGAACTCCTCGGCGTGGGCCTGCTGGGCCTGCGCCTCCAGCGCGTAGTCCAACTCCTCCGAGACCCGGTCGCGCAGCTCGGCGATCAGCGGCTTGATGTCCATCCCCGGGATGAGCGGCCCCAACAGCCGTGCGAAACGACCCAGTTGGTTCAGGTCCGACAGCAACGCCTCGCCCGCACCCGGGTACTGGACCTTCACGGCCACCTGGCGCCCGTCGTGCCAGACGGCTCGGTGCACCTGCCCGATCGACGCGGCGGCCGACGGCTTGTCGTCGAACTCCTGGAACAGCTCGCGCCATTGCTCGCCGAGCCGCTCCTCCAGGACCGCGTGCACCGTGCGGGTCGGCATCGGCGGCGCGGCCTCCTGGAGCTTGGTCAGCGCGGCCCGGTACGGACCGGCGACCTCCTCCGGGAGCGCGGACTCGAAGACGGACAGCGCCTGCCCGAACTTCATTGCTCCGCCCTTGAGTTCGCCGAGCACCTTGAACAGCTGATCCGCCGTGCGCTGCTGCAGTTCCCGGCCCACGATCTCGGCGGACTTGCCGCCGATCCGCTTGCCGATGCCCCAGGTGGCACGGCCTGCGAAGCCGATTGGCAGCGCGGCCAGCTTGGCGGTACGGGTAACCGCCTTGCGGGGAAGATCAGACATACACCCCTCCAAGTACCGGACAGCAGTGCCGCGCATGCCCAGGCGCCATGACGCCGTCAGCCGATTGCCTACCCCGCCATTGTGTCGTGCGGCCCTTCCTCCACGGAGGTCTCCTGCCCGTTACCTCTCTCACCCGCACCGCACGCACACTCCCGATGCGGCCGCACCGGCCACGCGTGCCAGTCGAGTCCCGGTGCGGACGCCTCCCAGCGCGCCCCGGTGCTGGCCGGCAACTCCCCGTCCAGGAAAGCCAGCGCATGAGCGGCCGCCAGACCAGCGACCGCGGTGGCCAGACCCAGGTCGCAGGCCTGGACCTGACGCGCGGCCCGGCCCGACCGCCACTGGGCGAGCAGCCGCGGCCAGGTCGGATCGCGGTCCGTGCGGGCGAGCAGCAGGCAGTGCGCACAGCCCGTCCCGCCGGGCAGCACCAGAGGTCCGACGATTCCGGTGGCCTCGGCCACGCCCGCGTACAGATGGGGGATGCCCGCCGCCGTCAGGTCCTCGACGTGGGCCGGATCGGGGGAGTGGACCGCGAGTCCGTCCCGCGGGGCGACGACCACCAGGGAGAGCGGCGGCTCACCGCCCTCCGGCCACGCGGGGTGCGGCTCCGTCCTGCGCCGGTCGGGACGGGGCGGCCGCGCCGGGGCCACCGCCCGCACCACGCGCCGCGCCGACACGTCCCGGCGCTCGCCGACCGCTTCCACCGGCTGTCCGCCGGGCGCCACGTCCCACGGTTCGACGCAGCCGCCGTCCCGTACGTCGACGTGTCCGACGCCCGCCGCGCCGAGCACCGATGCCACGACCGCGCCCACCCGTCCGGCCCCTCGCACCTGCACGCGCATGCTGTGCCGGGCCGCCAGCTTCCGCACCGCCTCGGCCGGTTCGGAGGTGGCCACCGACAGTGCGGCGTGGTCGGGGCGGAGCCGGTCCATCACCTCCGACCGCCGGCGCAGCGCCTCGGCGGGCGGGCCGCCACCCGTCGCGTCGTCCAGCAGACCCGCGTCGGTCAGCCGGTCCAGGAGCGCGTCCACGTGTCCGTCGGGCAGACCCATGCGGCGGGCCTCGTCGCGCAGGAGCGGCACTCCGCGCGTCCCGTCGAGCAGGGTCATGAAGGTGCCGGTGGCCGGGTCGACCGGGTTGAGCACGACCGCGTGCGCGGGCGTCATCCCGAACTGCACCGTGTTCAGGTCGTGCCAGCCGCGCCGCAGCGCCGGCTTCAGGATCGGATGCATGGCTGGTCCCCCGTGCTCTGCCGTGACGTCGATCGACAGCCAGCATGACGGTCCCGGCGCGAGCGTGCGGAAAGTTGTCCACAGGCTGGGGGTGATAGTCGTACGAATCAAACGGCGGCGGCGCGGGAGCGCACCGAAGAGTTCCGGAGGCGGGACTTCCGCCCTGCCCAACGGGTAACGTCGGGGCGTGCCCGCCGACCCACTGCACCGTGCCACGAACACGCAGCGCAGCACGACCAAACCGCCGCCAGGCGGCCCCGGGGCGAGCGCGGTCGAGGTCCGCAGAAGCGCCCGGCGTCGCAGAACGGTCTCCGCGTACCGCGAGGGCGATCGCACGGTGGTCCTCATCCCGGCCCGCATGTCGGAGGCCGAGGAGCAGCGCTGGGTCACCGTCATGCTCGACAAGCTCGCGGCGCAGGAGAGCAAGCGGGTCCTGGGCGACGCCGAACTGGCCGAGCGCGCGCAGCGGCTCTCCGAGCAGTACCTCGACGGCAAGGCCCGCTTCGCGTCCGTTCGCTGGGTCACGAACCAGAACACCCGGTGGGGCTCCTGCACCCCCGCCGAGGGAAGCATCCGCCTCTCGCACCGACTGCAGGGCATGCCCGAGTACGTCGTCGACTACGTGCTCGTCCATGAACTCGCTCATCTGCTGGTCCCCGGTCACGGTCCGCGTTTCTGGCGCCTTCTGGAGGCGTATCCGCGAACCGAGCGGGCGCGCGGCTACCTCGAAGGGGTGGTCGCGGCCGACCGTCTGCCGCACCTGCCGACCGCACGCGGCGAGTGATCGTCCCCCCGGGGCTCCCGGGACGGTTGTGTACCAGGGCTGTACCGACTTCCTCCGCTGTCGGTGTTTGCAGTTAGCCTGGCGCGACGCAATCACCATCGGGATGGGGGACGGTCGTTACGCATGGCCAGGGAATTCCAACGCGGCCACAAGGCCAAGATCAGTGACCTCACCGCGGGCACCGATCTGTACGTAGGCGTACAGATCACCGGCCCCGGGCTGACCTTCGACATCAGCTGTTTCGGCCTCGATGCCGAGGAGCGGCTGTCCGACGACCGGTACTTCGTCTTCTTCAACCAGCCGAAGACACCCGAGGAATCCGTCCAGCTGCTCGGCGCGCAGGCCGGTGACAGCGAGTCGTTCCGCGTCACGCTCGACAAGATCCCCGCGCACATCCACAAGCTGTCGTTCACCGCGACCCTCGACGGCGCCGGTCAGATGTCGCAGGTGGCGCCCGGATACATCCGGATCGTCGCCGGCGGCGAGGAGGTCGCCCGGTACTCCTTCAGCGGTGGCGAGTTCTCGACCGAGCGTGCGGTGATGCTGGGCGACTTCTACCTGAAGGACGTCTGGCGGTTCGCCGCCGTGGGCCAGGGCTTCGACGGCGGCCTGGACGCGCTCCTGAAGAACTTCGGCGGTGAGGTCGCCGAGGAGGAGCGCGCCGCCGCGCAGCCGCAGGCCGCCCCCGGGTTCGCGCCGCCCGCGCAGGCTTCCGC
>NZ_JASERH010000154.1:0-76453 GCF_030766975.1 Streptomyces sp. KL116D
CGGTCGGCGCGGTCGGCGCGGTCGGCGGCGACATCCGGAACGGGCCGCGGGTGGCCGTCATGGCGCGGCCGCCCACGGCGCACAACCGACGACAGCCGCCCGCGGCGCACCTCCGACAACGGGCGCACGGCAGCGACAGCGGCGGCGGCATCAGAGGCAACGGCTGCGGCAACGGCAACGTCCGGTGTGGCGCACGGGGCGCCACCGGCGCGCAGGCGTCGGCCGCGCACGACGTGGCGTCGTGCGAGGTGGGGTGATGGTCCGTCACGGAGTGCACTTCCAGGCTGCCGGCCAGTGGCGGAGGATCTGGGCCAGCTGTTCGTGGGCGGGTCGGTAGACCACGCGGTCGTCCTCGTGGTCAGTGGTGAGATACCCGGCAAGGCGGCTCTTCAGCAGTTGGCGGATCTTCTCGTCGGGGTCACGCAGGGGCGCTTGGAGCACGGCGTGCGTCAGCGCGGGCCACACGTCCCCCCATGCGACCCCGCGCCCCAGCGCGAACGCGCTCGCCCGCAGCAGGCCGACGGCCTCGACCGCGGTCAGGCCGCTGCCCGCGGCGACGGCGAGTTCGATGTCGGTCCTGAGCAGGCCGGTGATGCCGTCGGCGACACGGTCCAGCCAGGCCGGGTCGGTCAGCAGCCGCGGACCCTCGGCGCGCAGCTGCTCGACCGCGAGACGGGCTTGCAGGAACGAGCCGTCGGCGCGGGCGCCGACCTCCAGCGCGGCCCGGGACACGGCCGCCGCGTTCCAGCTCTCCTGGTCGCGCAGGAGGACGTTGACGTAGGCGCGGATGTCCTGGTCGGGTGCGGTGTCGCAGCGCACCGTGCGGGCGTGCGGGAAGCGGTCGGCGAGTTCGGCGAGCAGGTCGGCGGCGGCCGGCCGGGGCGCGCCGTCGTGGGCGGTGGGGCGGGCGCTGCGCACGCCGAGGAGGAGGCGCACCCGGCGGCGCCGGGGGGCAGGCCCCCGCACGGCGGGCGCGGGCACGCCGCCCGTCGCGCGGTCCTCGGGCCGGGTCGCGGAGACGAACGGGGCGAGCGCCGTGGTGATGAAGTGCGTCGGGTCGTACGCCTCGTCGAGGCTGTCCACGACGACGGTGACGGGTGGCCCGGGGCGGGCCAGGAACTCCTCCAACGCGGCCTGCCAGTCGCCGAGTTCGTCGCCGTCGTCGGCCGGACGGCAGCCCAGTGCGCGGCCGATCCTGCGCAGCGCGGACACGGCGGTGTGGTTGCGGGCCGAGACTGCCGCACTGACCGCGTGCGGCGGCGGAATCGTGTCGGGCGGGCTGTCGAGCGCGGTCTTGTAGCGTTCCTCGCCGCGGAAGAGGGGGTCGCTGAGGGTCACCATGCGGCCCAGCAGGGCCGACTTCCCGGTGCCCGCGCCGCCGGTGACGATCATGGCACCGCGGGGGCGCTGGATGAACTCGACCAGGAGCCGGTTGAGTTGGGTGCGGCCGGAGAAGTACCAGCCGCCGTCGGCCTTGTCGAGGCGGCCGCTCGCCTTCTCCAGCCAGTACTCCAGCTCGTCGAAGGTCGCGGCGACGTCGCTGACCTCGGCCAGGGCGACCCGCGGCGCGGGCTCGTAGCCCGGATTGGGCAGGGCACGGGAGCGCTCGTGCTGCCATTGGGTGAGCAGCGGCTGCGGGATGTTGACGCGGGCGGCGGCCCGGCGTGCGCCGCGGCGGCGTACGGGACGCTCGTCCTCCAGGAGCCGGGCGGCGCGGTTGAGCAGCTGGGTGAACTCGCTCATCGTCAGGTGCGGGTGGGCGATCTGCTCGCTGGTGGTGGCCAGCAGATGGGCGCGGGACAGCACCCGGGCGAGCTCCAGGCCGAGGACCTGGCGGCCGCGCTCGGTGGTGGCCAGCACGTTGAGGCGGGCCTCGTCCTTGCGGGCGGGGTCCAGGTCGTCCTGGAGGGTGACGAGTTCGCTCTGCACGGCCGCCGATTCGCACATGTTGAGGATGACCAGGACGTCGTGGGCGTGCGAGTCGAGGGCCGCGTAGGCGAGGCCGGAGGTCGGGACGGCGGTGGTGAGGAGCCGTTCGTCGGAGGTGGTCGGCAGGCGCAGGTAGTGGCGGGCGGACTTGGCGGTCATGCCATGGGCGCTGACGAACAGCACCAGCGGCGTCCCGGCCTCGGCCTCGCGCACGCCGCTGGCCTCCAGGTACGTCTCGACCTCGTGCCGCGTCGACAGCGGGGTGCCGTCCGGGTTCTGCGACATCCGCCAGCCGAACTCGCCGCCGGAGCGGGGCCACCACAGCTCCAGTGCGGCGAGCTGCTGGCGGAGGGCCTCGTCGAAGGCCGGGTCGCCGTCCGGGACGATCAGGCCGACGAGCAGCCCGCGCGGTCCCGTCGACAGCGGCCCGTGCGGCCATTCCAGTGCATCCGGTTCGGCGGCAACCGCCACAACCGGCCCCCGTTGCTCGTGCATCTTGCCTATTGTCCCGTTCATGAGCTCCCAGCGACAGGCTTCCACCTCCCGCTCCGCCTCCGGAGAGGGCGAGTTACCACTGCATGTGACGCAGGACGCGGTCGTCATCGTTCCCGGCATCATGGGCAGCGAACTGCGCGACACGGCGACCGGCGACGTCCTGTGGGGTCTGTCCGGGGCCGGCTGGCTGCTGCGAGCGTGGACCCGGCGCGACGGGCTTGCCGACCTCCGGCTGACCGATGACGAACTGGCCGGGAAGACGGGGCGGGTGACGGCGACGCAGCTGCTGCGGCACGGCACCTGGACGCCGTACCTGCGGGGCCAGGAGCCGTACACCGACCTGGTCGACACCGTGCTGGAACACGTCGCCGACCCCGCGGCGATCCTGCCGTTCCCCTACGACTGGCGGCTGCCGGTCGCCACGAACGGCAAGCTGCTCGCCGAGCGGGCCCGATCGCACCTCACCGCCTGGCGCGAGCACCCGGCCCACCGTGCGGCGCTGGCCCACCGTGCCGACGAGCGGCCCGCCCGGCTGGTGTTCATCGCCCACTCCATGGGCGGGCTCGTCACGCGCAGCGCCCTGGACGGCACGCACTCCGACGACCTGGCCGCCGACACCCGTACCGTCGTCACCCTGGGCACGCCCTTCCACGGCTCGGTGAAGGCCACCGTCATCCTCAACAGCGGCCGTGGCGCGCCGGTTCCGCTGCCGCACGCCAAGTTGCGTGCGCTGTGCGCGACGATGCCGGGCCTGCACGACCTGCTGCCGCTGTACCGCTGTCTGCGCGACGCCGACGACGTACGGCGTCTCTCCCCCGGCGACATCACCGCGCTGGGCGGCCACCCGGACCTGGCCCGTGACTCGCTCGCCTTCCACGAGAGCCAGCGGCACGTGCGGCTGCCGGACCACCGTACGGTCGTCGGCGCCCGTCAACCGACGTGGCAGAGCCTCTCGTTGACGGGTGGTCAGGTCACGCCGTACGGAGCGGGTCCCCGGCCGAACAGTGACGGCACCCTCATCAGAGACGCCGCGGGCCGGGTACGGCACTTCGCGACGCACGGCGACGGCACGGTGTACCGCGACGCGGCCGCCCTCGCGGGCCACGTCTCGACGGTCCCCGTCCAGCACGGCGACCTGGCGCGCGCCGACAGCGCCCTGGACGCGGTCGCCGACATCCTCCTGGAGGACCTGCCGCTCGGCATCCCGCTGGGCGAGCCCGGCTGCGGCCTCGACGTCCCCGACCTCGCGGAGGCGGGCGTCCCCTGGCAGGTCACCGCCGAACACGTCGACTCGCTCCAGGGCCTGACCTGCACACTGACCGACACCGCGACGGGCACGGAGCGGCCGGTCCGCCTCGGCATGCGCGACGGCCGCCCGACGGCCGAGGTGACGGCGGCGACGCCGGGGCTGTACCGGGTCGAGCTGCATACGTACGACCGGTACACGGTGAGCCAGTTGGTGCTGGTGGGCGAGCCGGGGGTGGCGGTGGAGGAGGCGGACGGGTAGGGGTTTGTGGGGAACGGCTTGGTCGTGCGGGCTGCCCTGCCATGACGTGTGTGTGAGAGTGAGGTGGTCAGGCGAGCGTCGACCGGATCCGGTCGATGGCTCGCAGGACCTCGCCTCGGTTCTTTGCACTCTTGATCCAGGTGGGTAGCCGCGCGACGACTGTCATCTTCGTGACCGGCGCATCCCACGGGGCTCTTTCACGCAACGGCGCCTGTACGAACTGCCGGAGCAGCTCCAGGTGTTCCGGGTTGTAGGCCCACAACCAGCCGTGCCGCGTCTCCGCCTGCAACCACAACGGCAGCCCGAAGTAGGGATCTGTGGCTTCACCACTCCCCCGGAAGAGCCGATACCCGCGCCCGGCCGCATCCCGAGTCAGGCCGCACGCCCGACAGACGAGCCGGCGGCACGCGAACACCGAGGGCACCGAGCCATCGGTCGCGGGCACCGCCGGGGCAACGTGTGCGATCCCGGCGCACTTCGGACAGCGCACGAGCACGTGGTCGATGAAGTGGTACTTCGTGTGCCGAGAGTCTCGGCATCGCAAGGGCGGGAGCATGACGCCAGTATGCGATCCGTCCACCAGAGCAACCGAGCTACGGATGCTCGGCTCAAGGGAGAAGCGATGGCTGAGAAGCCAGGTAGACGCAGGCTGTACGGCCTGTGGATCACGGTGATGATCTTTATCTCCGGCAGGGTCACTGTGTGGCCGTTGCTCGACGGGCACCGGTTCGCTCAGGAGGCAGCGGTCTTGGGGCTCATGGTGCTTGCCTACCTGCTTGGGTTCGCGGGCGGAAGCTCACGTGGGAGCACCTCTCCTGGTGGTGGGAACGTCAAACCGACCACGGATGTCTGACAACACCGGCTGACACCAACAGCCACCGCCAGAGGCGGTCAGTGTCGATCCCCGACGACCGACTACCGGGTCAGACCGTTGCCCGCCGGACCGAGTAGCCCCAGCGCGTGAGCGACCTGACGACGGTCTCGGAGCCGATGGGGTTGGCGCTGTGCACGAAGACCGTGCCGATGCGGAAGGGCCGCCCGTTGAAAGCGGCTTCTTCCATGAGGGTCACCACGGGCAAGATGCTGTCGTCGCCGCCGAGGTCGTGGTCCAGCCAGAGTTCGTCGATGACGCTGTCGCGGTGCTCTTGCAGGAGCTCGATGCCTTCGGCGCTGCTTCGCGCGATCAATGTGGTCCAGGGCAGCGGACGGAGATCGTCTATGCCGAGGATGACGGGCGTCAGCACCGCCGACTCTTCTTCCATCCGACCATTGTCGCGGCAGTGCTACGAGTCAACGGGCGCAACCTGTCGAGTGGTGGGGTCGTCCGCAAGGTAGAGGCCGACCCGGGGTGAGACATGGGTCGGCTGCCTCACACTCAGGTCCGTGCCGGGCCCGTGCGGGGTTGGGCGGGGAACCACGGTGAACTGCGGTGCACCGGGCCGTCGGCGTCGAGGGTCGTGAGGCCCCTTCGCCGCAGGTCGGACGGTGGCAGGTGCAACGCGGCCACGAGATGTTCATGAACAGCACGTGCAGCCCGGTCTGCAACCGCAGGCATCCGCTGCCGGGCCGTCCAGGGGAACACCGACGGTGGGTGCGCAGCAGCCCTTGCCCTGCCAGGCGTCGCGGCCTTCCTTGACGACGATGACGGCGATGACGAGGGCGGCGATCGGGTCGGCCCAGGACCAGCCGAGGGTGGCGTTGAGCAGCAGGCCGACCAGGAGGACGGCGGAGAGGTAGGTGCACAGGAGCGTCTGCTTGGAGTCGGCCACCGCGGAGGCGGATCCGAGTTCCCGGCCGGCGCGGCGCTGTACGGCGGACAGGAAGGGCATCACCGCAAGGGACAGGGCGGCGATGACGATGCCGGTGGCCGAGCGTTCCGCCTCGCCGGTGCCGGCCAAGGCACGGATGGCGTCGACGGTGACGTAGGCGGCGAGGGCGAAGAACGAGACGGCGATGATCCGCAGGGTGGTTTTCTCCCGGGCCTCGCGCACGGCGTGATCGCGGGCGGAGAACTGCCAGGCGACCGCGGCGGCGGAGGACACCTCGATCACGGAGTCCAGCCCGAATCCGACCAGGGCCGTCGAGGAGGCGATGCTGCCCGCGGTGAGGGCGACGACCGCCTCGATGACGTTGTAGATGATGGTCGCGGCGACCAGCAGCCGTATGCGGCGGGTGAGCGCGTCGCGGCGGGCCGGGGACGGCCCGAGGGATATCGCGGTCATCAGCAGCAGCCTTCCGTGGCGGCGTCGGGGCAGGTCCTGTCCGACTCGACCGCGACGACCGCGGCGAGCAAGTCGTCCAGTGCATGGCCGAGACGTTCGTCGGCAAGTTCGTAGCGGGTGCGACGTCCGTCCGGGACGGTGACCACGAGACCGCAGTCGCGCAGGCAGGCCAGATGGTTGGACAGCCGGGTCCGGGAGACTTCGAGGGAGTCGGCGAGGTCGGACGGGTAGGCCGCTTTCTGGCGCAGTGCGAGCAGGATCCGGCAGCGGATCGGGTCGGCGAGCGCGCGGCCGAAGCGGGCCAGCACGTCGATGTCGGAGGCAACGGTCAGCACCCCCCGACAGTACAGCTCATCCTGAATTCAGGAAACAGTGGATAGTGGTGTCGAGCGATGCCAGGTGGCGCCGGGCCTACACTCGTCCCGCTGACCAGCGCCGAAAGGACGAAGACCATGGCAGGAGACGCGCACGACCTGGCTGACGCGCAGCAGGCGCACTGGCAGAGCACGTACTCCGCCCATCCGGGCATGTACGGCGAGGCACCCTCCGGGCCGGCATGTCACGCGGCCTCGGTCTTCCGGAAAGCCGACGCCCGGGACGTGCTCGAACTCGGGGCCGGCCACGGTCGCGATGCCCTGTACTTCGCGTCCGAGGGCTTCAGCGTCCACGCCACGGACTTCTCCGCGACCGGCTTGGAGCAGCTGCGCGAGGCCGCCCTCACCCGGGGAATCGCCGGTCAGGTGACCACGTCCGTCCACGATGTCCGCGAGCCTCTGCCACTGCCGGACGATTCCGTCGATGCCGTGTTCGCGCACATGCTGCTGTGCATGGCCCTCTCCACGCGGGAGATCCGGGCCGTCGTCGACGAAGTCGGTCGGGTACTGCGGCCTGGAGGCACCTTCGTCTACACCGTGCGGCACACCGGCGACGCCCACTACGAGACGGGCATCGCGCACGGTGACGACATCTGGGAACAGGGCGGCTTCGCCGTGCACTTCTTCCCACGCGACCTGGTCGACGCCCTCGCCGACGGCTGGGTTCTGGAAGACGTCCATTCCTTCGAGGAGGGCGAACTGCCCCGTCGTCTGTGGCGCGTCACCCAGACGCGACCAGCCTGAGCCGACCGCGCGCCGGGTTCTAACCGCAGGCACTGATACGGAACCTGCCAGGCGTGCTGCACCCGTGCCAGGGCGGGCGGGAAGCCGCGGTGAACGGCGTGCATCGAGTCATCCGCCGAGGGGCCGTCAGGCCACTCCCCCGCAGGCCAGACGCCCAACTCCCCTACATCACGCTGTTTCCCAAGCTCTGGGCACAGGCACGAGCTTCTGTATGCAACTCGCTCAACGTCAGAGTGTCAGACCCTAATGGCACCGTAGGCCGCCAACCACACAGAGGTGAAGTCTCGCCACCCCGACAGCTGAATCGGTAGAGCAAGGGCATGGTCCAAGGGCTGGCGATACCCCGGTCGTCCCAAGTGGCGGCGGCCGGGGTCGTACAGATCTACTCACCCCACCCCGATCGCGGCCTCGATCCCCTCGAGATGCCCGGCCAGGATCTCCTCGAACGCCGCGGAGCGGTCCTCCCCGAGTGGGCGGACCTCGCGCGCGAAGTGGGACAGGGCCGGGAAGCGGTCGGGGTCGGCGCCCAGGACGGCGACGCGGAAGAGTTCCGTGCCCTGTTCGTACTCCTCCGGCGTCATGATGCCCACCCCGGCCTCTGAGGCGATCAGCGAGACGATCAGGACCACGAGACGGTGGTAGCGGCGCGGGATCTCCTCGTCGGGGAGGCCCGACTCCCGCAGGGCTTGCAGGACTTCTTCCATGATGAGGCGGGAGCCGGCGCCGCCCGACGCGTATCGGCCCCAGGCATGGGCGAGTTGGGGTTGTTCGGCGAACGCCGCGCGCACCCGTAGGGCGAGGGCGGTGAGGCGCTGCTTCCAGTCGCCCTCGGGGCGGTAGCCGTCCATGGCCGTCACCAGGACGCGGTCCGCGACCGCCCGCAGCAGCTCCGTCTTGCTGCGGAAGTGCCGGTACAGGCTGGAGGAGTCCGTGCCGAGCGTCGCGGCGAGTTTGCGCACGCTGAACGACTCCGCGTCGCTCGTGCGCAGCAGCTCCGCGGCCGCGTCCAGGATCTCCTCGGTCGTCCAGCGTCTGCGACCTGCCATTTCGCTCCTCTCGCCGGCCTTCAGCCTAGCCCATGCACCCACTTCTGCACCCGATAGTGCACTTGCTGCTGCACGCACCGCGTGCATAATGAGGACATCAGTCTGCCGGGGACTGCCCCGGGCCTACGAGAGGACACCTGTCGTGAGCGACGAACTGAATCCCGCACCACTGGACGCCGCCCTGGAGCGCGTCCACCGCGCCGGAGTTCCGGGCGTGTTCGCCGAGGTGCGCGCCGGTGACCAGGTCTGGAGCGGCGCGGTCGGCGTCGCCGAGACCGGGACCGACCGCCCCGTCACCCCGCGCATGCGCCACCGCATAGGCAGCGTCACCAAGCCGTTCACCGTCGCCGCGGTGCTGCGGCAGTTCGAGGCCGGCACGATCGACCTCGACGCGCCGGTCGGCCGGTACCTGCCGAAGCTGGTGCCCGGTCCGCGCGGCGACGCGATCACCGTCCGGATGCTGGTCAACCACACCAGTGGCCTCGCCGAGTACCTGCCGTACGTCTACCCCTCACTGGAGGGGTTCGCCGAGTTCGACTTCGCGCGGACCGGTCCGCAGAGCCTGGAGGACCACCGGTTCACCCGGTTCGAGCGCACGGAGCTGATCAGGATGGGCGTCGAGGCGCCGCCCGCCGGTGCCCCGGGGAGCACTCCCGGGCTGTACTCCAACACCAACTATCTGCTGCTCGCAGAACTCCTGGCCGAGGTGACGGGGATGCCCGCCGAGGAGTACATCACCCGGGACGTCATCGAGCGCGCCGGGCTGCGCGACACCGTCTTCCCGAGCGGTCCGCGCATCGAGGGACCGCACGCGCGGATGTACGAGTCGTGGTTCGGGAAGCACGAACCACCGCGCGACTACAGCGAGTTCGACATGTCCTTCGTCGGGCCGGCAGGTTCGTTGATATCGACGGTCGCCGACCTGAACCGCTTCTTCGGGCTGCTGCTGGCCGGAGAGATCGTCGGTCCCGCGTCGCTCGCGCAGATGCAGCGCACCGTCAAGGTGGTGTCCCAGGAGGCCAAGGTCATCGACTACGGGCTCGGTCTGTACCCGATGTCGGTGCCCGGCCTGCCCACCTTCTGGGGACACGGCGGCACCGTCTGGGGCGCCGGCACGCTGGCCATGACCCGCGCCGACGGACGGCGGCAACTGGCCGTCGCGGTCAACCTCCAGCGGTGGAACGTCCTCGACTCCGAGGGCAGGCCCCAGGCCCATCCCATCGACGCCGCGCTCGCCTCGCTGTACGAGGTCGCCATGTACGGCTGAGCGTTCAGGCCGTCGGCGCCCCGGGAGCCGGGACGACCACCCGCAACGGCTCGCTCAACGGGACCGGCAGACTCCAGGCGCGGCGGACCCCGTCCAGGAGCGTACGGGCGCTGTGCGGGGAGACGGCGAGTTCCTGCCGGGCCTCCGCCAGCAGGTGCGGGTCCCCGTCGGGGCCGAACGCGGCGGCCGCACGGCGGCGCTCCCCGAAGGCCGGACCGGTGAACACGTCGAGGAAGGTCAGGGCCAGGTAGGCGTACGCGGTGGCCTCGTCGACCAGGCGGACGGCCTCCTCCGGGACACCTGGGGCGGGCGGCAGGGGGTGGAAGGCGAAGGTCTGCAGAGCGTCGGTGAGCCCTCCGTCACGTGCGTCGGCCGCGGAGGCCACGGTCCGCAGCAGGGTGGTCAGACCGCGGAAGCGAGTGAGCACCTCGCTGCTCTGCGCGGACCACTCCTGCTTTCCGAGCAGGATGCGGAACCCGGCCAGGGTGTCGGCGAGTTCCTCGACCACGAGGCGTCGGCAGACGGTCGCCAGTTCGTGGGACTTGGTGTGCGCTTGCATCTCCACGATGCGGCGTGCGTAGCGGATCAGGTCACGAGGGATGCCGCCGGACAGCGCGTGGGCGAGCAGGACGTACGGCTCGGGGATCCCGTCGGCGCGTCGGGCGAGTATCGCCTTCGAGGCCTCCAGCGTGCAGGGCTGCACGTGGAGGACGTCGTCCAGCGAGCTGTCGGTGGCATCGCGGTGCGGAAGGCCGCGGCGGATGAAGGCGGCGCCCACGTCCTCGGCGACGGACAGCAGAAAGTGGACGTGCGGGATGCCGAGCACCGCCTTGATCTCGCCCAGGAACTCGAGCGCCCGGGTGTCGGTGCCGAGACGGTCGAGCTCGTCGACCGCGATCACGACACGCTTCTCCTTCTCGTCCGCGTCCAGAGCGATGCGCGCGAGGAGGTCCCTGAAGTCCTCGACCAGTTCGGGGAAGCGGGGTGGCACGGAGGTGACCGCGGCGGCGTGCGAACTGCCGAGGGAGACCATGGGGGCGACGGTTCCCGACAGGGTCGTGGTCATCGTCTGCACCGTCTGCAGCCGCATGAGTTGGGTCCGGCACTCCTGCACCAGGTCCGGCACCCGGGCCGGCGGGCGGAGCCGGACCCGAAGCCTGATGAGGGCCCAGCCCAGGGCGAAGAGGGCCGACCGGGGCAGGTTCTCGGCGTCGAGCACGATGGCGCGGGTGTGCTCGTTGTTCCACAGGAGCACGAGAGGCACGACGATGCCCGGGATCCCCGTGACGACGGTGATCAGAACAGCGGTCCAGCCTTTCGAGCCGCGCCAGCCCTCGGGCGTGACGGCCTTGCACTTCCCGTACCAGTGCATGGACACCAGGAGCGGTATGAAGCTCACCACCAGCGCGGCCAACGGGTCGCCTCCCGGCTGGCCCTTCTCGTTCTTGGGTCCGCTGGCCACGAAGTCCGACCAGTGCCGGGCGATGCCGGGGTCGGTCAGGAGGTCGTAGACGCTCCACAGCATGAGGGCACTGCCGACGAAGACGCAGACGGCGTTCCACAGCACCCGGATCCCAGGACCGAGCCAGGGCACCCTGCTGAGCCGGAACAGCAGGAAGGCGGCGAGGAGCGTCAGGAGCGCGGCAGTCGGCCGGCCTCCGGCCCAGGAGTTCTCGACTGCCTCCCGGACCACGCCTGTCGCGTCCTCGGCCCGGTGGACGAGAACGCCCTCGTTCCAGTTCTGCAGAGCCCGCACACCGGGCGCCACCCCGAAGATCGCCAGCACCGCCGCGAGGAACAGCGTCGCCGTACGTCCCAGCAGGCGGCGGGACGTGCCGGTGGCGGTGCGCAGCGCCCGGCGGAACCTGGACAGGTCGTCGTAGCGGGGAGTCTCGTGGCCGCGCCAGACGATGTACCGCTCGCAGACGGTGGTGAACAGCAGGAGCAGGAAGTCGTGCGCCACGTAGCCCGCCGGCGCCTGGACCAGGACCGAGAAGTCGTCGGTGCGGGCGATGCTGCTCAGCAGGGTCGACTTGCCGGCGCCGCGGGGGCCGCTGACTGCGACCGTACCGCCCTGCAACTGGTCGAGTTTCGTCTCCAGGCGCTTCATGGAGTCGACCTGGACGACGAGTTCGGCGGCGTGCCCCTGGCTCAGGCCGGCGGGATCCAGGGGGATCCACACCGCGTCCGGGTCGGCACCGAGCAGCTCCGAGATCGCGTTGTGGACGTCCGGCGTGAGATCCGACTGCCCGAACTCGCGTTTCCAGCATTCGAGTTGAACGTCCCGCAGCAGCAGGACCGGAGTCTGGGCCACCAGGCAGCTTGCCGCGTCGCGCATGAGCACCAGCCCTTCGCGGGACGCCGGATGCTGTGCCACCGTGACGCCGAGGACGCCGGTGCCCGCCAGCAATCCGATGCCGACCCAGCCCGGCAGTTGTCCCACGGCGAGGCCGGCCACGATGGCGGTGCCCACGCCGAGGATGACAGGGCGGGCCGGGTCGCCGTGCCGCTCACGGACCCCCGGGTCCGTCCGCCACAGGCCGATCGCACCGAGGAGCACCACGCTGAGGAGCAGGAACAGTCCCGTTGGGCTGTGGCCCAGGACGAAGAGGCCCAGGAACACGGCACACACGACCAGCCCGCGCAGTCGGCGGGTTCCGACCCGCCACCAGGGCGCAGGCAGCTGGCCGCGGCTCCGCTCCCGCCGCTCGCGGCGCAACCAGCGTCTGGCGCGCACGACCGGGCGGTGCAGTCGCAGGGCGACGGCCTCCGTGCGGCGGGCGGCGACCAAGAAGCGCCGGCGCTGTCGCAGTGCCCGTGCGATGCGCGCGGGATCGGTGGTCATGACGTGGTGGACGGCCGCTCTGGTGACGGTGGGCCGCATCGCCGATGCGCGACCGCGCCTCGGGTCCGTCGAGGGCCTTCTCCAGGACGTCCACGTACACGTCCGTTCCCGGGACGACCGCAGCCCCAGCGAGTCCCCAGCCCCTCGGCCTCGGTCACGGCGGCCCTCCCTTGCGTTGCCCGGATGCTCCGAACTCCATTGGAGCGGAAGGGCGTTCGGGACAGGAGGGTTCTCCGGGAAACGGCGCCCCGGGCGCCCCCGCGTGATCCGCGGAGGGCGTCCGGGGCACCGATCAGTTCACCTCAGGTGAGCTCAGGTCTCGTCACTTCACGCCGAGCAGCTGCTCGACCGGGTCGATGCCGAAGTAGACGAGGAAGAGCACCGACACGCCCCACAGCAGCCAGTGCACCTCGCGGGCCCGGCCCAGTGCCGTCTTGATGATGACGTAGGCGAGGAAGCCGGCGCCGATGCCGTTGGTGATGGAGTACGTGAACGGCATGACGGCGATGGTCAGGAACGCCGGGATCGCGATGTCGTAGCGGTCCCAGTCGATGTGCTTGACCTGCGTCATCATCAGGAAGCCGACCGCGACGAGGGCGGGGGCGGCGGCCTGCAGCGGGACGATGGTCAGCAGCGGGGCCATGAAGAGGGCGAGCGCGAAGAGGCCGCCGGTGAAGAGGTTGGCGAAGCCGGTGCGGGCGCCTTCGCCGACGCCTGCCGCCGACTCGATGTAGGTGGTCGCCGAGGAGGCCGACGCCGCGCCGCCCGCGACCGCGGCCGCGCCGTCGATGAGGAGCACCCGGCCCAGCTGGGACCTGGCCGTCCTCGTCGAGGAGGCCCGCCTCGGCGGTGACGCCGACGACCGTGCCCATCGTGTCGAAGAAGTCGGACAGGATGAGGGTGAAGACCAGCAGCAGGACGGTGACGACACTGACCTGCCCGAAGGCGCCGAACAGGTCGAAGTTCCCGAGGAGTCCGAAGTCGGGGGTGTCGACGAGGGTGTCGGGCAGCGACGGCGTGGTCAGGCCCCACGTCTTGATGTCGGCGGCCTTGTTGAGGACGACGGCGACGAGCGTCATCGTGACGATGCTGATGAGGATCGCGCCCTTGACCTTGCGGGCGAGGAGCACGACGGTCAGCACCAGGCCGAGGCAGAAGACCAGCATCGGCCAGCCGGTGAGGCTGCCGGTGCCGAGCTGGACGGGCACGGTGGTGTTCGCGACGTCGGGGATGCGGGTGACGAAGCCGGCGTCGACGAAGCCCTGATGAACGCGATGAACAGGCCGATGCCGACGCTGATCGCTTGTTTGAGCGGCTGCGGATGGCGTGCATGACCGCTTCGCGCAGGCCCGTCACCACCAGGGCGCAGATGATGAGGCCTTCCAGGACGATGAGTCCCATCGCGTCGTCCCACGTCATCAGCGGGGCGAGCTGGTAGGCGACGACGGCGTTGAGCGCCGAGACCGGCGGCCAGGGCCAGCGGCAGGTTGCCGCCGACGCCCATGATGACGGTCATCACGGCGGCCACCAGGGCGGTGGCGGTGACCAGTTGCCGGGTCGAGCTTGGCGCCGGTCATGTCCTTGGCGCCGCTGAGGATGATCGGGTTGAGCACGAGGATGTACGCCATCGTGAAGAAGGTGGCGAGTCCACCCCGGATCTCACGGCCGTACGTCGATCCGCGCTCGCTGATCTTGAAGTACCGGTCGACCGGGCCCTAGGGCGTCTGCCGGGTGTGCGGGTGTGCCGGGCGGATGGGGGGCGTCGTGCACCGCGCCCGTCGCGCTGCTCTTCATCAAGTCTCCAGGATCGTGCGCGTCGCGCCGGGGGTGCGGGGACGCGTGGGGAAGCGGACGGACATTCGCGGGCGGAAGGGCAGGGATTGGACGATCTGCCGACTCCGCCGTCGGCGAGGCGATGCACGAACGCACATGCGGACGCGGTGGATCTTATGGCGACACGCTCCGCTCGACAGCCCTGCAAGAGCTCAACTGCCAATGGTTGCAAGGATGCTATGGAGATCGCGTGGCGCTGCGGAGCATTCCGGATGTTCGGGACCGATCACTCACTCGGATGTTTCGACGAAACGTGTGCCTTGATCAACGCACCGTAGCCAGAACGGAGTTCGGCACGTATCATCCAGCCCCGTGCCTGGTCCCCCTCTTATGACGCGCCCCGCCCTTCGATGCCGCCGCCGCGCGCCGCGTCCGCGAGTCCCTCGGCATGGCGGCCATGTCGCGCATCGGCATGCAGGCGTCCTACGGGTCGCGTCACATCACCCCGACACCATCGCGGCCTGGGAGCGCGGCATCGCCTCCCCAGCCCGTCCGAACTCTCCGCCCTGGCAGCCGTGTTGCGGTGCGAGCCCACCCGTAGCTGACCGGCACGCCGCGCTCGCTGCGCGAGTCTCCGGCTGACTCCGCGGCGTACGCGTCTCGCCGACGTGGCCCGCGCGATCGGCATGGACCCGGCCTCGTACGAGCAGGCCGAGCGGACCGGCAAGTGGACCGGCGACGCCCGCCAGTCCGCCGCCCTGGCCTCCGTGCTCTCGCTCTCCGCCCGCGACCGGCTCACCGCCACCGGCCACGACGACCGGCTCGCCGAACTGCGCGGGAGGCGGCCGAGACCCGCTGGCAGGCCCACATCCGCCGTCGCGAAGCTCACCGGCATCGACAAGCGCACGCTGGAGGAGCCGCTGCGCACGATGCACCAGGAGTACCAGCGCCTGATCGCGGCGACCCTCAGCCGGGCCGGCGGCTCGGCGGCATCGGGCGAGCAGGGGCGGGTCTATCTCGACCAGGTCCTGGACCACTTCTGAGCCGGCTGCCCGGAATCTGAGCGCGCCGCACTGGCTGCCGGGGCGCGGGTCCACCGACCGGTGGACCCCAGGTTCCACCGGTCGCCGCTGCCGCCGCACCGCCTCCTCCGACCAGCATGGTCGCCATGAGGAAACCAGGGCGGGCGCCGGTGAACGGCACACAGGATCAGCAGGCCGGGCCGGTTGTCCGGCTCGACCGCGTCAGCAGGGTGTACGGCGGGGCGAAGAACCGGGTGACGGCGCTCGACGACGTCAGCATCGGCCTGGAGCGGGGCACCTTCACCGCCCTCATGGGGCCCTCCGTCGGGCAAGTCGACGTTCCTGCACTGCGCGGCGGGCCTCGACCGGCCGACGTCGGGCGCGGTGCACCTGGACGGCGTGGATCTCGGCGGGCTGCGGGAGCGCGCTCCCGACGAGGTTCCGGGACGCGAGCGCATCGGGTTCGTCTTCCAGGCGTTCAACCTGCTGCCCGCGCTGAGCGTGGTGGACAACGTGACGCTGCCGCTGCGGCTGGCCGGCACCCGCCCCGCGAAGGGCGTCGTCGACGAGGTGCTGGAGCGGGTCGGTCTGGCCGGCCGGCGGCGCAGCCGCCCCGGTGAGCTCTCCGGCGGCCAGCAGCAGCGCGTCGCCCTCGCCCGGGCGCTGGTCACGCGGCCCGCGGTGGTCTTCGGCGACGAGCCGACGGGCGCCCTGGACACCCGGACCGCCGCCGAAGTCCTCACACTGCTGCGGCCGTCGGTGGACGAGGCGGGGCAGACCCTCGTGATGGTCACGCACGACCCGCTGGCCGCCGCGCGACGCGGACCGGGTCGTCTTCCTCGCCGACGGCAGGCTGATCGGCGCCCTGGAGCGGCCGACCGTCAGAGCAGATCACCCGGCAGATGCAGGAACTGGGCACCTGGGGCGACCCGTTCGCGCCGCGGCCGACGACCGGGCTCGGGGTGCGCCGATGATCAGGCTCGCGCTGCGCACGCTGCGCTTCCCGCAAGGGCGGCTTCGTCGCCCTCGTTCGTGGCGCTGTTCCTCGGCGCCGTCATCGTGATCGGTTCCGGCGGACTCTGGAGACCGGCATCCACAACGCGGCGCCGCCGCACCGGCTGGCCGCCGCACCGGTCGTCGTCACCGGCGACCAGCGGTACGCGCGTACACGCAGGCCGAGCTCGTCTTCCCCGAACGGCTGCGCGCGTGGACGCCGAGTTGGCCGACCGGATCGCGAAGCTCGGGCGTGGGGTCGGCCGTCCAGGACCTGCCGTTCCCGGCGGCCCTGGCCGAAGGCGGCAGGGTCACCGGCCACAACTGGTCCGCCGCCAGGCTCTCCCTCGTGCGCGCTCACCGACGGCACCGCACCGGCCGGCGACGGGCAGATCGTGCTCGGCGAGGGCGCTCGCGGAGCGTGCGGGACTGAAGCCGGGCGAGCGAGTCCGGCTCCTGGCCCACGGCGCCGCGAAGACCTACCGGGTCTCGGGCCTGGCCTGCAGGGCCCGAGGGCGAAGACTACGGGGACGTGTTCCTCGCGGACGCCGAGGCCGCCCGCGCCGCGTGACTGCGTCGGCGAGGTCGACTCCATCGGTGTGTTCCCGGCCTCCGGCGCCGACCCGCGACAGGTGGCCGACGCCGTCCGCGCGGCCGTCGACGGCGCCCAGGTCACCGTGCTGACCGGGGACGACCGCGGTCGCGCCGAGGACCCGGACGTGGTGGCCGACGGCGGTGATCTGATCCCGCGCTGGCCGCCGCGTTCGGCGGACTGTCGGCGATGGTCACCGTGTTCGTGGTGGCCGGCACTGCTCGGGCTCAGCGTCCAGCAACGGCAGCGCGAGATGGCCCTGCTGCGGACGGTGGGCGCGACTCCGGGGCAGCTGCGCCGGCTCGTGCTCGGCGAGACCCTGATTCCTCGCGGTGGTCGCCACCGGGCTCGCGGCGCTGCCGGGGCAGTGGTTCGGGCGGTGGCTGCTGGGGGCGTTCGCGGACGCGGGCGTCGTACCGGGGTCGATCGCGTACCGGGCGGGGTCCGTGCCCGTGATCGTCGGGATCGGCACGGCGCTGCCGACGGCCGTCGGTTCGGCGTACATCGCGGCGCAGGCGGCGGCCCGCACCCGGCCGACCGAGGCGCTGGCGGAGGCGACGCTGCGGCGCCGCTGGTTCAGCGCGTTCCGGCTGGTCGCCGGGCTGGTGTGTCTGGCCGCGCGCGGCGCTCGCCTGGGGACGGCCGGTTCGGCGGGGCCGGACGCGGCGGGTGTGGCGACTCCGGCGGCGATGGTGTGGGCGGCGGCGTTCGCTGCTGGGGCCCGTGGTCGTCCGGGGTCTGAGTGGCCGTGCTGCGCCGGCCGGTCGGCCGGGTGTCGGGGCTGGCGGGCGAGCTGGCCGCGCACAACGCCCGGGCGCGCACCGCCCGGCTCGCCTCCGCGGTCATCGCCGGTGATGCTGGCCGGCGGACTCGCGCTCGGACTGATCTACATGCAGACGACCCAGTCGGACGGAGCGAAGCGGGCGTTCGACGAGAACCTGCGCGCCGACGTCGTGCTGACATCGGCCTCCGGCGGACTCCCGCTCGGCCGTGAGTCGACACCGTCCGCGCGCAGCCCGGGGTGGCGGCGGCCTCCGCGCAGATCCCCACGACCGGCTACCTCGAACCCGACGAACCGCTGCGCCCGAGCGAGGCGAGGACACCGGCCCGCAGCCGACCGAGGTGTCGGTGCAGGGCGTCACGGCGCGCGGCCTGGACCGCACCACGGCGTACCGGGCGGCGAGCGGCAGCCTGTCGGCGCTGACCGGCGACTCCGTGGCGCTGCCCACCGCGTACGCGAAGGACCACCGGCTCGGCGACCTGGTCCCGATGCGGCTCGGGGACGGTACGCGGGTCAAGCTGCGGCTGGTCGCCACGGTGGACGGGCGGCGCGGTTACGAGACGGCGCTCGTCCCTGCGGCACTCCTGATCGGACACACCGACGGCGGGCTCGTGCCGCAGATCATGGTACGATGCGGCGGCCGGCACCGACGTCTCCCAACTCACTTCCTCCCTCGGCAAGTTGACGAAGGCTCATCCGGGCTCCTGGTGTCCGGCAAGGAAGTCCTGGAGGCGGCGCAGGCCGACGCGGACGACACGCAGGCGTGGATGGCCTACCTGGTCCTGGGCGTCGTCGTGGGCTACGCGACGCTCGCCCTGGTCAACACGCAGGTGCTTGCCACGGCCGAGCGGCGCAGGGAGTTCATGCTGCAACGGCTCGTCGGGGCCACCCGTCGTCAGGTCCTGCAGATGATGACGGTCGAGGCGTCGCTGGTGGCGCTGGCCGGGATCCTGCTCGGGCTGCTGGTCGCGGCGGCGACGCTGGTACCGCTGAGCATCAGTGTGCTGGGCACCGCGCTGCCCGGCGGCTCCCCCTGGATCCTGGTCGCGGTGGTGGCCGGGGCGGCGGCCCTGACCCTGACGACGACGCTGGTCGCGGCGGGGGTGGTGCTGCAGCGGCCCGGGGACCTGGCCGGCGTCAAGGAGTAGCGCGCGCAGGCAGGAGGAGTGGCCCCCGTCATGCCAGGGCGGGGGCCGTCCGTGGTGCGGAGGAGGCCAGGCGCAGGCCCACCTCGACCAGGGTCCAGCCGAGGCGGGCGCGCAGGCCGTACCGGTGGCGGGCGGCGCGGGCGCGGCGGTGGGTATCGGCCTCCGTACGCAGGTCGGCGGCCCGGATGCGGTGCAGGGCGAGGCTGGTCTCGGGGTGCATCGTGGGCCTCTCCATCGGTTCCATCGGCTCAATCGGTTCCATCGGTTCCATCGGTGGAGACCGGCATGACGTGTGTGTGGATGCGGACCTGCTCGACGCCCGGGGTGTCCGCGGCAGGCGCCAACTCCTGATAACTCTCAGGAGTTGATGCATCTTGCCGACGAGTTCGCGGGCGAGCCCGGGCGTGAGGCTCAGCGTCCAGTCGCTCAGGTCCGACGACCGGAGCCACTCCTCGCCACTCGTCGCGGGTGCCGAGCCAGGCGGCCAGCTCACGGGCGTGCTGGCCGGCGGCCTCGTGCAGGAACAGGTCGGCGGCGCCCCGGACTTCGGGGTCGCGGTCCTTGAGGAGTGCCTCGTCGAAGCGCACGCCCTGGTGGACGGCCTTCCACCACCGCTCGCGCGCCGTGCCGCGCCCGGGCGCGTCCTCGACGAAGCCGTGCGCGGCGAGCTGGCGCAGGTGATAGCTGGTGGCGCCGCTGGACTCGCCCAGTTTCGCGGCCAGTCGGGAGGCGGTGGCCGGTCCTTCACGGCGCAGCGCGTTCAGCAGCCGCATCCGCAAGGGGTGCGCGAGTCCGCGCAGCGAGCGCGGGCGTCGAGGCTGTGGATCTGCTGCTCCGTGGGCTCGTCCATGCATGCAAAGGTAGCGTGTTGCAAAGAAAGCGTTGCAACGCTTTCTTTGCATCTTGTCCATCGATGAGGAACGTCAGACCGCCGACGGAGACCGACTGGTGCGGAACGCCCGTCGGTAAGCGGCGGGTGTGGTGCGCAGGGCCTCGTGGAAGCGGCGGCGGAGGTTGACCGCGGAGGAGAGGCCCACCCGGTGCGCGATGGTCTCCACCGGGAGGTCGGTCTCCTCCAGCAGGGCGCGGGTCGCGGCGCGATGCGGCGGTCCAGGAGCCAGCGGCCGGGACTGACGCCGAGCTGGTCGGTGAAGCGGCGGGTGAGGGTGCGGGCCGACACCTGCGCCCGACTCGCCAGTGTCGGCGACGCTGGTCGGCTGGTCGAGGCGGTCCGTCAGCCAGTCGAGGAGCGGCGCCAGGCTTTCCGGGGCCGGTCCCGCGGCGGGCAGTTCGGCGTACTGGAGCTGGCAGCCCTCGCGGTGCGGCGGCATCACCAGCCGGCGGGCGACGCGCAGCGCGTGGGCGGCGCCCGGTCGCGGCTGACCAGGTGCAGGCAGAGGTCGATGGCGGCGGCCGATCCGGCGCTGGTGGCGACGTCGCCGTGGTCGACGTAGAGGACCGCGCGGGGTCGACCTGGACCCGCGGGAAGCGGGCGACCAGTTCGGCGGCGTCGGCCCAGTGGGTGGCGGCCCGGCGGCCTTCGAGGAGTCCGGCGGCGGCGAGGACGTTGGTGCCCGAGCAGAGGCCGACGACGCGGGCGCCGCGACGGTGGGCACGGCGGATGGCGTCGAGGACGGCGGGCGAGGGCTCGGCACCGGCGGGCTCCGCCAGCCGGGGATCAGGACGGTGTCGGCGCGGTCGAGTGCGTCCAGGCCGTCGGAGATCAGCATGTCGTAGCCGGCCAAGGTGCGGACGGGGCCGGGGTGTTCGGTGCAGGTGCCGAACGTGTAGCGGGCGGGGATCGTGGGGCCGTGGTCGCCGAAGACCTCGGTCGCGCAGGCCAGCGGGAAGGTCGACTGCGGGGGCCGCAGAAGGGCCACGACCCGGTGCGGGGCCGGGGAACCGACGTGGACCGGGGCGTGGGCCGGGTGTCATGGCCGGAAAGTACCTCATCGTGTCGTTCGGGACACTGGGATCACGGTATTGGTCCAGTCCAATATCTCTACGGTGACCACCTCGCAGACGCAAGCCCCTGGCACCGAGCCCCACCCGCCCCTCGCCCGGCCCCCGTTGTGGGACCGGCGCTTCACGCTCTACTTCACCGCCCGCGCGGTCTCGCTGCTCGGCGACGCGATGATGCCGGTCGCCGCCGCGCTCGCGGTCGGCGCGCTGTACGAGGGTGTCCGGGGTCGGTCTCGTGCTCGGCGTGTGGACCGGGACGTTCGTGCTGCTCGTGCTGTTCGGCGGGGTGTTCGCCGACCGGTTCGGGGCGCGCCGGATGATGGTCGGCGCCGACCTCGTACGGGTGCTCACCCAGGGCGTGCTGGCCGTCGCGTTCTTCGCCGGGACGCCGCCGTTCTGGCTGCTGGTGTCCATGGCGGCGGTGGCCGGCGCGGCCGTCGCGATGTTCCTGCCGGGCGTGAACGGCATGGTGCCGCTGGTGGCGAGCGAGCCGCAGCGGGCCAACGCCACGCTCAAGGTCGCCGACGCGCTCGCCCATCTGCTCGGCCCGGCCCTCGCGGGGCTGCTGATCGCGGTGACCAGCGCCGGCACGGTGTACGCGATCGACGCCGGGACCTTCCTCCTCAGCGCCCGTGCCTGGCGCACTCGTCCGGCTCGCGCCCGGCGCCGCCAGACTCCCGCACGCACCGGAGTTCGCTGCGCCGCGAACTGCGCCAGTGGCGGGAGTCCGGCCCGCACCTGGATGTGGGCGGTGATCCGACCTGGGTGGTCTCACGGCGTGCCGGTCTCGCCGCTGGTGCCGCTCACCTCGGCGCTGATCGGCGAGCGGCTCGGCCCGAACGCCTCACGGTCTGGCCGTGTCCTTCCTCGGCGTCGCCACGGTGCTCGGCGGGCTGCTGGCGAGCTGCGCGTGCGCCCGGCGCGGCCGCTGGCCGCCGGTGCGGTGGCGATGGCGCTGTTCACCCTGCCGCCGGTGAGCGTGGCGGTGGGCTCCGGGATGCCGGTACTGCTCGTGGGGCACGTGCTCGGGGGCGGGGCGATGGCGTTCTGGTCGGTGATGTGGGCGACCAGCGTGCAGACCCACACGCCGCCCGAGGTGCTCAACCGGGTCTCCGCGTACGAGCTGGCGGGGTCGGTGTCCGGCATCGCCGTCGGCCAGATCCTGGCCGGTCCTGCCACCGGACTCGCCTCCCCGCCCGGCTGTTGACGGTGTCGGCGGGGGTCCGTCTGGCCGGCTGCGTGGCACCGTTCGCCGTCCCGGCGATCCGACGCTGCGCCGGGCGGCGGTACCGGACGGGGAGCGAGGCCACCGCGTACGGTGCCGCAGTCAGCAAGCGCCGGTCAGCAGGCGGAGTTCAGCGCGCGACCTTCCCGGCGAAACAGCGGAACAGGGCACGCCCCGACCAGTTCCCGGCCGCGGTCTCGTCAACAGCGCGACGACCAGCGTCAGCGCGATCGTCACGGCCGCCGAGGCGGGCAGCGCGGCGAGGCCCGCGGTGGTGCGCGCGGTCCCGCCGATCGTGTCGCCGGCCAGGGCCCGCACGGCGAGCGGCGCAGCCCAGGACACCGGCCGAACAGCACCAGCAGGGCCGTGGTGCGCAGTCGGCCCGTGCGGTGCCACGCGGTGACGGCGCCGGTGGCGAGGCCCGCGGCGAACGGCAGGAACCACAGGTCCGCCCAGGCGCCGAGCGCCACGGCCACGACGCCCGCCGCGATCACTGCCGGAACGAGCAACTGCGGCCTGCCGAATGTCCGTTGGGCGGTGTCGGCCGTCTCCCGGCGGTCCGGTCGGCGGTTCCCACGACGGTCTCGGTGGTCATGTCACTCTCCCGCTCGGAGGGTCCAGGTCGCCGTGGAGTCCGGCGACCCGCAGGGGCAGGTACTTCTTGTCCCGCCAGAACTCGACGAGGTTGTCGTACCAGGGGGAGGTCGGGTGTCGCTCTGGCCGCCCGGGTAGATCGCGACCGCGTCCGCCGTGCCCCGGCCGGTCCAGCGGACGACGAGGCGGATGCTCGGCCCGTAGCTCGAATTCAGTTCGCCGCCCGCCGCGTTCACGGTCCAGGGGTCGCCGCCGGCGGAGTAGCGCTCGTAGCCGAGGCCCGGTGCCCGGTGATCGAGGATCTCGCGGGTGTGCAGCTTGCCCCAGTCCCAGGCTGCGGGGCGGTCGCCCAGCTTGCCGGCGAGGTCGGTCACGGCCTTGCGGAACGCGGTGCGCATGGTCTGGGTGGCGTCGCGGCGGGCGCCGTCCGGCGGGGTGAAGGCCGCGTTGTCCGGATCATCGACGGTCCAGTGTTCGAGGACCTCGCGCAGCGGGATGGGCGAGCGGTCGAGGTCGAGGATCCACCGGTCCTTGCTCGCGGGGACCTTCTTCTCGTCCCACCACGGCTGGAACACCTCGTGGACGTAGGAGTCCAGAACGTCCACCACACCGAGGCGGCGGGCGAGTCGGTGTCCATCGAGTGGTTCCACCCGGTCAGCAGGTCACGGGCGGCGCGCTGCTGTCCGGTCAGCTTCGTGCCGTCGAGCGCCTTCAGCAGTTCCGGCACTGAGCCGCACGGCCAGGTCGTCGGTGACGTCGTTCTGCAGGGTGGTGTGAGTCCCGGGCCGCAGGGCGCCCCGGTCGGTGTGGAACCGCTCGATCACCGACTGCCGGTAGCCGGGGTCGAAGTTCATGGACGTGCCGAGGAAGTGCCGGGTAGTCGGGGTCCGTCGGGCGCTGGTTGGTCGAGGCGACCAGGTGGCTCGGCGGGTCGTACTGCTGCGGCATCACCTCGTAGGGATGGTGCCCACCACGTCCTCGTCGCCGGTGCCGGACAGCAGCAGCCACGGCTGGGAGCCCTGCGCGTCTGCGGGACGTCGCCCGCGACGAACGAGCCGATGTGGCCCCGGTCGTCGGCGTACACGAAGTTCAGCGCGGGAGCCTTCCAGTCGCGCAGCGCGCCGCGGAAGCCGGCGAAGTCGGAGGCGCGGTTGGCGGCGAGCAGCGCGTTGAGGTCGTTGTGCGCGAAGTTGCCCATCCAGTTGACGGAGACTCCGCTGGCCGAGCACGGTCATCATCGGTCCGTGCACGGTGAGGTCCGTGGTCAGCTCCACGGCCGAGCCGCCGCGCACCGGGATGCTGTAGCGGACCTTCTTCATCGGTCGCCAGGCGCCGTTCCAGTAGTAGGAGTCGGGCCGTTCGGCGGAGAGCTTCTCGCGGTAGTAGAGCGTGCCCACGGTCTGGGCGTTGGTCAGGGACCAGGAGATGTGCTCGTTGCGGCCGACCAGCACACCGGGCACGCCCGATGGAGCCGCCGGCGACCTGGTAGCCGGGTGAGCGCAGCGCTATCTGGAACCAGTACGAGGAGCGTGGTCGCCAGGTGCGGGTCACCGGCGAGCATCGCGCCGCCGCCGGCCACCTCGGGGCCGTTCGCCGCCCAGGCGTTGCTGTTGAAGTCGAGCTGCCGCACGCTGTCGGGCAGCGCGACGTCCTCGTGCGAAGAGGTGCGGGCCGCCGCCTTCGGGGCGTCGGCGGTCGACGTGCTCGACGGATCGGCCGCGTTGGAGCTGCGCACGGTCAGCGGCTCCGGCGGCAGGTCCTGTAGGGGCCGGAGTCGTAGGGGCGCTGCTTGGTGGGGGCCTGGACCGGGAACCACTCCTCGGTCAGCTTCGGGCCGAGGAGCGGCGCAGCAGTTCGTAGTCGACGGGGATCGTGTTGAAGTTCATCTGCTGGGTGAGGACGCCCTGCACGACCAGGGTGTCGGTGGGCGTCCACTTCTGCGGGCGCACACCGGTCAGGCCGTAGATCGTCGGCCACTCGCCGGTCTTCTCCAGCCTGCTCAGCCAGGAGTTGACGCCCGCGGCGTACGCGGTGAGCGCCTGACCCGCGGCGCTGTCGCGCGGGGTGGCGGCCCAGCAGGGCGCGGGCGGTGCGCAGCAGTCCGAGGTTCGGATTCGAACTTGTCGCTCTTCAGCCCGGCCGCCCCGACCAGTTCGGAGAGCCGGCCCTGCCCCATCCTGCGTTGCAGGTCGAGCTGGAGTGAAGCGCAGCCGGGCGGTGACGTAGCCCTGGGCGATGAAGAGGTCGTGGTCGGTCTCGGCGTCGACGGAGGCGTATCCCTCGGCGGTGAAGGAGACCCGTACCGGCTTGTCCAGTGCGGGGAGCGTCAGGGTCTCGGACCGTACGGCGGTCTGCGCCGACGCCGACGCCCACACGCCCCCGCCCGGCACCAGTGCCTTGCCCAGCGCGGGCACCGGCCGTAGCCGGCCCCAGCACCAGGAGCACCGCGAGGGCCACGGCGGTCGAGCCGACCAGGTGGATCGCGCGACTGACCTGCTTGCCATCGTGTCCTCGTCTTCGCCGGGGATGCTCCGCCGGAAGCCTCGCGGCGTCCGGCGGCACCCATAAGTCAGGAGGATTCCCTACGTCCCGTGCGGCCCGCCGGGCCGCACTGGGACGGGTGGATCAGGGCCGGGCCTCGCCGTCCGTCTCCCGGGCGAGCAGTGCGGTGACCTCGTCGTCGGAGAGCCCGGACAGCCAGCCGAGGACGTCGTCCACCTCGTTGCTGCCGGTCTCGTCGAGCTGCCTGCTCTGCACCAGCGCGGCCAGCCGCTCTGACGGTCAGTGAGCCGCCGAGCAGTTCACCGGCGGACAGGCCGACGCCGAACGTGTCCCGGACCCGCATCGCGACGCGGGTGGCCATCAGGGAGTGGCCGCCGAGCCGGAAGAAGTCGGCCGTGACGGACGGCACGGGGACGCCCAGCACCTCGCTCCAGATGGCGGCCATGGTGCTCTCCACCGGGTTGCGGGGCGCGGTCACCTCCTGCCCGGTGTCCGCGAGCGGGGCCGGGTCCGGCAGCGCGGCGCGGTCGAGCTTGCCGTGCGGGCCGACCGGGAACTCCGCCAGTACGGTCACCGCGTCCGGCACCAGGCCCGAGGGCATGGACTGTTCGAGGTGGTCGCGCAGCGCGCCGGCGGTGGGGGTCTCCGTGCCCGCCGGCACGACCCACGCCAGCAGCCGCGGCCGGCCCGTGACGTCGGGCCGGGCCTCGGCTGACCGAGGCGCGCACCAGCGGATGCCGGTTCAGGACCGCCTCGATCTCGCCGGGTTCGATGCGCTGGCCGCGGATCTTGAGCTGCCGGTCGAGGCGGCCCAGGTACTCGAACGTGCCGTCGGGGCGCATCCGGGCGCGGTCGCCGGTGCGGTACAGGCGGGCGCCGGGGCGGTACGGGTCGGGCACGAAGCGTTCGGCGGTCAGGCCGGGGCGGCCGAGGTAGCCGCGGGCCGGGGCGATCCCTGCCGATGTGGAGTTCGCCCGGGGCCATGGGCGGGGCGATCCCGCCGGACGAGTCGAGGACGTAGAGGCGGGTGCCCGAGATGGCGCGGCCGATGGGGATGCGGAAGGGCGGGGCCCGGTGGGCGCGACCTGCTGGGCGGTGACGTCGATCGCCGCCTCGGTCGGCCCGTACAGGTTGTGCAGCGCGACGCCCGGCAGTACGTCGGCGCAGCGCTCGGCGAGTGCCGGGGCGAGTTCCTCGCCGCTGCACACGATCCGGCGCAGGGTGCGCGCGGTGTGCGCGGCGTCGGGCTCCTCCAGGAAGATCTGCAGCATCGACGGGACGAAGTGGCAGCTGGTGACGGCGTGCCGGGTGATGAGGCCGGCCAGGTAGTGCGGGTCGCGGTGGCCGTCGGGCCGGGCGAGGACCAGGGTGGCGCCGGCGACGAGCGCGCCGAGCAGTTCGGTGCCCGCCACGTCGAAACTGACCGGGGTCTTGTGCGGCACGGCTTCACCGGCCTGCACGCCGCAGGCGCGCCGGAACCACACGAGCCGGTTGACGAGGGCCTCGTGGGTCGTCAGCACGGCGCTGCGGTTCGCCGGCGTCGAGCCCGAGGTGAACAGCACGTTGGCGAGGTGTCCCGGCAGCACGACGGGGAGTTCGGTCGAGGTCGGCGCCCTCGTCGGGGCCGACCAGCACGGTGCCGTCGGGCGGGGTGAATCGGGTGCGGAGCCGATGAGCACGCGGGCGCCCGAGCCGCCCAGCTGGCGCTCCAGGCGGGCCGCGAGGGTGCGCCGTGTCCAGCGGCAGATAGGCGCCGCCGGCCAGCAGGACCGCGTACACGGCGACGATCAGCTCGGGCGAGCGGGGCAGGCAGACGGCGACGGGTTCGTCGCGCTCCACGCCGAGTTGGTGCAGCCGGGCCGCGAGCGCGCGGACCCGCTGCCACAGGTCGCCGTAGCTGAGCGTTCCTTCGTCCCAGACGACGGCCGGCCGCTCGGGGGCGGATTCGGCGATGCGCGCGACGATCTCGTGGACCAGGCCCTCGTCGGGTTCCGCGGGGCCGCCGTCCGCGACGGTCCGCGCGATCCGCTCCGCCTCGGCGGGCGGCAGCGTGGGCAGTCCCGCGACGGGGGTGCCGGGTGCGGTGAGCGCCGCGTCGAGCAGGGCGGGCAGCCCGGCCAGCAGCGCGGCCACGGTCTGCTCGTCGAACAGGTCGGCCGCGTAGACGGCATGGCCGCTCAGCGAGCCGTCGGCCTCGGGACGAGGTGCACGGACAGCTCGAACTGGGCGCCGGGCGTGGGCGGTTCGAAGGGTTCGGCGCGCACGCCCCGGGCCTCCCAGGGGACGACCGGCAGGTTCTGCAGGGCGAGCAGGGCGCGCACCAGCGGGGCCCGGCCGTCGGCGGGTCGCTCGGTGACGGCGCGGACGATCTCGTCGTACGGGGCCGGTCCTCGCCGAAGGCCGCCAGGCACTGGGCCCGCACCTCGTCGACGACCGTGCCGAAGTCGGCCGTGCCGGTGCGCACGCGCAGCGGCAGCGTGTCGACGAGCATGCCGATGGCGGTCTCGGTGCCCGGCCGGTCGCGGCCCGCGGCCACGGTGCCGACCACCACGTCGTCCTGGCCGCTCCAGCGGCCGAGCAGCGCGCCGAAGGCGGCCATCAGGACCATGAAGGGGGTGGCTCCGCGGTCCGCCGCTGCCGTCCGCACCCGGTCGGCGAGAACGGCCGGGATCCGGACCGGCAGGGACGCGCCGTGCCAGGTCGGGGCGGCCGGTACGGGGCGGTCGGTGGGCGGCTCCAACGCCTGGGCGCCGGCGAGCCGTTCGCGCCAGGCGTCGAGGCTCTCCTCGGTCCACGGCGCCCGGGCGGGGACCGCCGTCGGTTCGGACTCGACGATCCCGCCGTTGCGGTAGGCGTCGCCGAGCCGGCGCAGCAGCAGGCCGAGCGACCAGCCGTCGAGCACGGCGTGGTGGGCGGCGACTCCGAGCACCCAGTCCGCGGGCCCTGGTGGAGCAGGAGCAGCCGGACGAGCGGGCCCGAGGCGAGGTCGAAGGGTTCGGCGGCCAGCGCGCGCAGTTCCGCGGCGACGCCGTCCTCGCCGGCCGTGCTCAGGTCGCGCAGCGGCAGCCGGAACAGGTCGGCGGTGGGCCGGGCGGCGGTGCTCAGGGTTCCGTCCGGTGCGGTCACGAACACCGAGCGCAGGAGCGGGACTTCGTCGAAGAGACCGGTGAGGCAGCGCTCCAGGAGGTCCCGGTCGAGCGGGCCGTGCAGCCGCAGTCCGCCGGCCACGTGGTAGGCGTCGCCCGCGCCCATCTGGTCGAGCAGCCACATGCGTTCCTGGTCGGGGGTGACGGCCGCCGAATCCGGGTCCGCCGTCTCGGCCGTCTCCGTACCGGTTCGCCGGGTTGGAACGCGGCGAGGTCGCGGAGGGTGAGGCCGTCCAGGAAGCGCGGCAGCGGGACGCTCACGCCGCGCGTCTCCAGGAGCGCCGACCGGAGCCGGACGGCGCGCAGCGAGTCGAGGCGCTGGCGGACCAGCGGGGTGTCCACGACGAGGGCCGACGGGTCGGTCTCCAGCGCGTCCGCGACGAGTTCGGCCAGTTCCACGGGGACGACGCCCGCCCAGTCGGGCTGCCGCGTCTCCTCGGCGGGCTGCTCCGCGCCCACCGGCTGGAACACTCCGGCGAGCAGGCGCGTGCGGCACTCCGCGCGCTCGACCTTGCCGCTGCTGGTGCGCGGGATCTTGCCGGTGCGGACGAGGACGACGTCGGCGAGCGCGAGCCCGTGCTCGGCCGTCACGGCCTCGCGCACGGCCGCGGCGACGGCGGGCCCGTCCTCCTCTCGCGGAAGCCGCGGACCACCTCGTGCACGAGCACGACCTGCTCGGTCGCCCCGTCGTCGACGGCCAGCGCGGCGCCGCGGCCCGGGTGCAGGAGCGGTGGGCCCGCTCGGCGGTCAGCTCGATGTCCGGCGGGTAGAGGTTGCGCCCGCGCACGACGATCAGGTCCTTGATGCGGCCGTTCACGTACAGCTCGTCGCGCGTGCCGGAAGCCCAGGTCACCGGTGCGCAGGAAGGTCCGGTCCGGGTAGCCGAGGGCCGCGCCCGCGAAGGTCTCGGCCGTCTGCTCGGGCCGGTTCCAGTAGCCGGCGGCGACGGTCGGGCCGCTGACCCAGATCTCGCCGACGCCGCCCTCGGGCCGCGGTTCGCCGGTGGCGGGGTCGACGATCAGCACGAGGTCCTGGTGGTGGGCCCAGCCGCAGGCGGTCAGTTCGACGGCGAGGGCTCGTCGGGTGCGGCCACGACGGCCCGGCCCTGGTCCATGTCCGCGCGGCGCAGGCGCGGTACGGTCGGTTCGGCCGTCGGGTCGGACCGGCCGGTGACGAACAGGGTGGCCTCGGCGAGGCCGTAGCACGGGTAGAACGCGGAGCGCCGGAAGCCGTTGTCGCGGAAGGCGTCGGCGAAGGCGTCGAGGGTGGCCCGGCGGACCGGTTCCGCGCCGGTCAGCGCGTGCCGCAGCGCCGACAGGTCGAGGTCGTCGCGGTCCCCGGGCACGGCGCGGCGCAGCACCTCGGCGTAGGCGAAGTCGGGGGCGGCGGTGACCGTGGCGCGGGTGCGGCTGAGCGCGCGCAGCCAGCGCATCGGCTGGTGCAGGAACGTCATCGGCGAGAGCAGCGTGCAGGGGAAGCCCGCGTGCACCGGCTGCAGGATGCCGCCGATCAGACCCATGTCGTGGTACGGCGGCAGCCAGCTGACGGCGCGGTCGCTCTCGTCGAGGCCGACGGCCCGCCCGATCGTCGCCGAGTTGTGCACGAGGTTGGCGTGGCTGAGCATGACGCCCTTGGGCGTGCCGGTGGAGCGCCGACGTGTGCTGGAGGAACGCCAGGTCGTCCGGGGCCGCCTGCGGGTCCTGCCAGTCCTCCGGCGCGTTGGTCGCGTCGTCGGTGGTCACCCACTCCAGGGGGACGGACAGGTCGAGCCGGTCGCGGCGGGCGTCGATGAGGGCGAGCGTGCCGGTGTCGACCAGGGCGAGTTCCGCGGCGCAGTCGGCGGCGATGGCCCGGACCCGTTCGAGGCCGTTCGCGCCGAGCGGCGGGTGAGACGGGGACGGCGACCGCTCCCGCGTACAGGCAGCCGAAAAACGCGGTCACGTAGTCGGGGCCCGGCTGGTGCAGCAGCATGACCCGGTCGCCGGGGCCGACGCGCTGCTGGATGAGCGCGGCCACCGTCCGTGCGCCGCGGTCGAGTTCGGCGTAGGTGTAGGCGCGGATCTCGGTCTCGGAGAGCTCGAACTCCAGGGCCAGGCGGTGGGGAGTGCTCGCAGCCCGCCCGCGGAGCGTCTCGACGAAGGTCTGGTACACGTGGACTCCTCGAACGGCGGTCGGTCAGCGGTAGCGGAGCAGGAGGTCGTGGAAGCGGTCGGCGCCGAAGCGCACGGCCTCGACGGGCACCCGCTCGTCGGCGGCGTGCATCGCGTCCTGGTAGCGGCTGCCGGCCGGAAGCAGCATCGGCACCCAGCCGTAGCAGGCGATGCCGAGGCCGGCGAAGAGCCGGGCGTCGGTGGACGCCGGGGTGATCATCGGCAGGACCGTCGCGTCGGGATCGGCGTCGCGCATCACGGCGGCGATCGAGTCGTAGAAGCCGCCGAAGACCGGCGGGGGCATCGCGTCGCCCTCAAGCAGGAGTTCGAGGTCGCCGTCGGGGCCGATCGAGTTCGCGCAGTTCCGTCCGGAAGTCGTCGACCGTCCAGTCGCCGGGCAGGATGCGTCCGTCGAGGTCCACGGAGAACTCGCTCGGCAGCATGTTGATCTTCTCGGGCGTGCGGACGATGGTCGCGTTGACCGTGTGGCGCAGCACGGAGTCCAGATAGACGGCGTCGGCCTCGGGCAGCAGGTCGTAGGGGATCTCCGCCTTGCCTTCGGGGTCGCGCAGATCGCGCAGCCGGCCGGCCAGTGGTTCGTCGGCGGCCGCGGCGAGGGCGTCGAGCATGCGGTCCAGGGCGGGGGTCACGTGGGCCGGCAGGCGGCCGTCCTCCAGGCGGGTGAGGAGCCGGCCGAGTTTGCCCATGGACGTGCCCGACCAGCCCTGCCGCGAGGCGTGACCGCCGCGCCCGCGCACCGTGAGGCGCGTCCAGCAGGCGCGCTTCTCGGCGACGACGATGGGGTGCACCCGGCCGGGCAGGCAGCTCAGGACGGCTCCGCCGTCCTCCCCCACGCCGTAGGCGATGCCGTCGAACAGTTCGGGGTGCTGTCTGACCAGATGAGCCGGCGCCGACCTTGCTGCCGGCCTCTCTCGTCGGGCGAGAGGGCGAGCAGGACGTCGCCGGCCGGCGCGGCGCCCTCGGCGCGCAGCCGGGTCAGCGCGGTGACCACTCATCGCCAGGCTGCCCAGCATGTCGATGGCGCCGCGGCCCCAGACGTGGCCGTCGATGATGCTGCCCTCGAAGGGCGGGTGCGTCCAGTGCTGGCCGTCGGTGGGCACCACGTCGGCGTGCGCGTGCAGCAGCAGTGGCGGGGCGTGGCCCTGCGCCGCGGACGCGGCGACCAGGTTCGGACGGTCGGGGTCGGAGCCCAGCAGCCGCACGTCCGCGCCGGCCGCCTCCATGAGGGCGGCGACGTGGCGGACGCAGGCGTTCTCGTTCCCGGGCGGGTTGACGCCGCGGAACCTGATCAGCTGCTGGAGCAGGAGGGTACCGGGTCGCTCGCGTCGCGCGGGTCGGTCATCGGGGGTTCTCCTTGTCCGGGCGGGGAGTTCGGGACGGGCCGCGGGTCACCGGCGTTCCGCCGCCAGGTCCTGTCCGAGTTCCCGTCGTCCGCCCGGAGGGCGGGCGCAGCGGCGGTCGGTGCGTGCCCTCGGTGTGCGGCGGCACGGGTCGTGTGGCGGAGCTCACCTGTCCTGTGCCGCCGTGCGGCGAGGAGTGCGTGCCGGGCGTCGGGGCGCAGACGGGGAACTCCGGACGGGACCTGCCTGCCCGCGCCGACGATCCGGGTGCCGCCCCGGCCGTCCAGCGCGTCGGCGACGGTCGCGGCGAAGCGTCCGTCGGCGATCCGTACGTCCTCGACCCCGGCCTCCAACGCCTCGCGGGCGGCGGTGAGTTTGACGGTCATGCCGCCGCCGACCGCGGGGTCACGGCCGTCGTGCACCTGGTACTCGGCGCGCACCGACGCGGGGTCGGAGCTGTCGGCGAGGACGCCCGGCGCGCCGGTGAGCAGCACGAGCCGGGCGGCGCCCAGGGCCGCGGCGACGGTGGCCGCGACCCGGTCGGCGTTGACGTTGACGGGCAGGCCGTCCTCGGCGAGCGCCGGCGGTGAGAGCACGGGGACCGTGCCCTCGGCCAGCAGGGTCCGCAGCAGCGGTGTCGCCACCGAGGTGAGCCGGCCGCTGCGGTCGTCGCGGACCACCACGGTCCGGCCGTCCACGACGGCGCGCAGCGCCTTCTGCGCCGGGCCCGCAGCAGTCCCGCGTCGAGCCCGGTGAGGCCGACGGCGGGCACGGCGAGCCGGGCGAGTTCCAGCAGCAGCGCCGGTTTGGCCTTGCCGGCGAGTGCCAGGGTGACCACTTCGAGCGTGGCCGGGTCGGTCCGCCGGCTGACGGTGCCGTCCGGCGACACCAGTTCGGCGAGCGGCACACCGAGCCGGCCGGCCAGTTCGGTGACCATGGCGGAGCCGCCGTGCACCAGGACGACCGGCCTGCCCTCGCGCACCAGTCGGGCCACCCCGCGCACACCGCCTCGGCCTGCACCTCTGCGGTGCCGCCGCACTTCACCACGGTCAGTCCCGTGCCCACGCGCGTCTCCTTCCTGAGTGGATGTGCCTGAGTGGTTGTGCCTGGGTGGATGTGCCGGCCGAACCTTCCGGGCAGCGCTCTACACCGGGTGCAGGCCGGGGAATTCGAGGCCGAGGCGCTCCGGCCAGCCCATGCGCACGTTCATGCACTGGACCGCGCCGCCCGCACCGCCCTTGACGAGGTTGTCCAGCGCCGCGACGGCCACCACGGTGGACGTCTCCGGGTCGGCGGCGAACCGACGTCGCAGTAGTTGGTGCCGGAGAGGATCTTGGGCTCCGGCAGCCGGTAGAGACCGCGGCGCTGGGCGATGATCCGGACGAACGGCTCGTCCTGGTACTGGCCGCGGTACAGCCGCCGTACCTCCTTGTCGTCCAGGGGTTCGCGCACCGGTACCCGGCAGACCACCTGGGCGCCGCGCACGGCTTCGACGCCGGTCGCGCTCATCCGCGCCCTGGACCCCTGGTCGCCTGCGCGATCTCGGCCTCGTGGCGGTGGCCCGTGGGGGCGAACAGCCGCATGGTTCCGCTGCGTTCGGCGTGCAGGTTCATCTGCTCGGCGCGCACTCCCGAGCCGCTGGAGCCGATCCGGCCGTCCACCGTCACGGGTCCGGCGACCACGCCCGCCTCGGCGAGCGGGCGCAGCGCCAGGATCGACGCGATGGCCATGCAGCCGGGCATGCTGATGGTGTCGGCCACGGCCAGCTCGGCCCGGTGGATCTCCGCGCACGCCAGGGGACGAGCGAGATCGAGCAGTTCCGGGGCGGTGTGCTCGGTTCCGTAGTAGCGCCGGTAGGCCCTCGGGTCCCGGAGCCGGAAGTCGGCGCCGAGGTCGATCAGGCACTGGCCCGGTCGCGCAGCCGGGCACGAGCTCCAGGCCGGCGGTCTGGGAGACCGCCACGAACACCACGTCGTGGTCGCCCAGTTCGATCGGGGCGGTGAAGGTCAGGTCGGTGCGGCCGCGCAGGTTCGGGTGGACCCGGTCCACCCTGCTGCCCGCGAGGCGGGCGGACACCGCGGCGCCCACCCGGACCTCACGGTGATCGAGCAGCAGCCGCAGCAGTTCACCGCCGATGAGCCGGAGGCTCCGACCACCGCGACATCGATCACGGCTACTCTCCCCAGTCCTCGTCGGCCTCGGGAGCCAGCGCGAGGAGCAGCGGCGCCACTCCGACGACCTCGAGTTCGGCCGCGCACTCCGGGCACTCGACGATCTCTGCCGGCCCGGACCTCGCTCTCCACCCTGCCTGGCCCTCACACTCCGGGCAGGCTTAGTACGGTCTTCTCCGCGATCGGCATAAGGGACTCTCCTCCTGGCCTCCTGGTCGGACACCTGTGTGCGTCAGCTTCCTTGCCGTGGCGCGGGGTCCAGTAGTCAGGTAGATCCCGGACTCGTGGGGCGGTCGACGGCGGACCAATACTTTGGGCCCCGTCCGTACGACGCGATCCAGGAGTGGCATGACAAGCAGGTTCACGGAGTTGACGGTCGACTGTCGCGACCCGGAGCGGCTCGCCGCCTTCTGGTGCGAGGTGCTGGGCTTCACGGTGATCGAGCGGTCCGAGGGCAAGGTCGAGATCGCCTCCTGGGAGCCGACCGTCGAGGCGATCAGCGGCCGGTCGGATGCCGCCCACCATGCTCTTCGTCCGGGTGCCGAGGGCAGGACCGTGCGGAAGAACCCGCTGCACCTCGACGTCAGTCCGATCGATTGCAGCACGGCGGACGAGAGGTGAGCAGGCTGCTCTCCCTCGGGGCCACCATGCCGACGTCGGCCAGGGCGCCGACGTGAACTGGGAGGTCGTGGAGGACCCGAGGGCAATGTGATTCTGTGTGGTGCGCAGTCTGGCCCCGAAGGACTAGACGGCCCGTGCGTGGAGATCGAGGGCTCGGTCCAGGTCGGTCAGCAGCGCCGCGGCCCTGTCCTCGAGCTCCCTGCCGCCGCCGCGGTGTCGGCCCGGGCGTTGGCGACGATGATCCGCACCGCGCTCCAGTGATGGGCCAGCCGCTCCACCAGCCGGGCCGCCTCGGTCGGGATTCGGGCCGGGCGAAGGCGTCGCCCGCGCGCGGCAGCCAGTCCGCGTGCACCCGGTCTCGGCGAGCACCGTGCCGGCCACGACGAAGGTCCGTCCACCACCTCGGGGTCGTCGCCCCTGCGCATCCGCGCCGCGGCGGCGTCCAGGAGGCGGGCCGATCCCGCGCCGCCCGCCGAACAGTCCCGCGCCGTCGTCGGCGTATCCGTCCCACAGGGTGCGATCGCCACTCCAGCGCGCGGCCACGTTGGCGGTGATCACCGTGCGGACGTGGTCGAGGTCCCAGGCCGGCAGGTCGGGGCGACCGTGATCTCCAGCCAGCGCCCGTCGATCGGGTTGCGGGTGAAGAACAGGTCGCGGTCGTGGTCCTCGGGGTTGGCGGAGAAGCGGGCGGCGGCGAGCTCGCCTGGGTGATGGCTCCTGGAAGCGCGGCGGCACCGGATCGGCGCAGCACCTCGTCCCGCTCGTCGTCGAACCCGTACATCGCAGTCAGCAGGTGGTTGCGTGGACGTCCCGGTACGCCGGACGGAACGGCAGGTGGAAGTTGTCACTGGCGGCGGCGGCGGCGACCGCGCGTCCGTCGCCCACCGCGTCACGGATCTGGGTCCAGGCCGTCTCCGTCCGGCGGGCGGTGCCAGCGTGAACTGCACGGATGGTGCGGGGCCATCGCCCCGAGCAGGGACCCGGCGCCGAAGGGGACGTGGTACTCCTCGCGCCGCAGGTCGCCCGAGCGGTAGCCGAACCCCAGGCCGCGCCGAGCACCTGGAGCGGGTCGGCGCCGTGGGCGCGGAGCAGTACGCCCATCGTGGCGTGCAGGCAGTGTCCGAGGTCGTGGCGCCACGGCGGACGTCCTGAAGTTCGACTCTCATGCCGCCGCCTCCACCAGGGTCAGTGCGAACAGATGCATCGCGCTGTGCGGCAGGATCGATCGTCGCGCAGCCCAAAGTCGGCGCACCGCTGACCGGTATCCGCTGGTGCCGTCAGGTCGACGCGCTCATCGTGAGCTGCTCGTGCCGCGGGCGAGAGCATCGAGTGCCGGCGCGGAAGGCTATGAGCCGCTCTGCCGAACCGCCCGGTCTGCGGCCAGAAACGTCCGGCAGCCGCGGCCACTGCCGGCGGGCGCTGCCGTCGGCGTACTCCAGGAGCACGTCGTCCTCGGTGCGGCGCTCGGCGGCCCCGAGGACGTGGAGCGGTCGGCCGCCCGGCGGCGCAGCGGATCCGGCGCTGGCCGCGCAGCGCAGTCATGGTCCGGCCGCACGCCGTCGGCCGGAGAAGCGGAACGGCACCCGGTCGGCCTCGGTAGAGCGTGCCATGCAGGGCAGCGCCTCGGCCGGAAGGCATTGCCCCAGATGTTGAACGCGCCAAGACCGGAGCGGCTGTTCGGTTCGACGCCGACGCTGTCGAGGAAGTCCTCGATCGCGACCGGGTGAGCCGTTCCGACCGCAGAACGGACGAGAGTGGGACTGACGTGGTTGACCACAGATATCTCCTCGGATCACAGGACGCGATACGGGCGGTGGAGACGCGCAGAGCGCGGTCCGGCCCTCGCGGAGCGGACCGCCGCGCTGGCCGGGCCGCGTTCTCCACGGGCGACCGGTATCCCGGTGCTGCCGCCCGCCGACGGCTCCGCGGAGACGGCCGGTGAGTGCTGGCCGAGCTGGCGCGCGGGACGCGACTGTGGACGGCGCTGGACCAGCACGGCGACGCCGTCGGCTGCGTGCGCGCGGTCCCCGGCCGGACGGGACGTGGGCGGTGCGCCGGCTCGCGGTCGTGCGGGCCCGGGGCCGGTCGGTGGGACGGCTGCTGATGCGCGCGCTGGAGGACGCGGTGCGCGCCGACGGCAGCGGCGCGCGTGGTCCCGACGCCGTGGTCGAGCGCGGCGCCGCCGTTCTACTGCCTGGCTCGGCCACCGCACGACGTCCCACTTCCCCGGCCCGGACAAGCCGCTCTCCGAGGTCCACATGGAGAAGGTCACTCGCCGCGCCGGACGACGAACTTGCGCCTATCCGTGGGGCGGCGAGCCCGTCCCGTTGTGGGACGGGCCGATGCGGGTCTGGTTCAGCGGGCCGCAGGGCACGGTGGCGCTGCGCGAGCCCGGGCCCCGCGCCCGAGGCCGAGATCGCGGCGCTGGCGGAGCGCGCGGCCCGGCGGGTGGGCGGCCGGGCGCGGTTCCGCGGCGCCGACGGGCTCACCCGGCCGGTGGCGTCCTGGCCGATCCCGGCCCGCCGAGGCGGTGCCCGCGTTCGTGCTGCCGCGCGGCGCGGACCGGGAGCGCGCTCGCCCTGTGGCGGGCCGGCGGCGAGTCCATCAGACCGCCGCTCCGGTCGGCAGCCGGGCCTCGGCGGCGATGCGCTCCGGGGTGACGCCCGCGTGCCGAAGCAGGTCGAGCTCGCCGCCGACCCGGTCGCTGAAGCGGTCGGGCACCCGATCCGGCGCACCGGGCGGCCGCCGCGGGCCGCCACGACCTCGCAGACCGCGCCGCCGCGCCGCCGGTCACCAGGTGGTCCTCGACGGTGACGATGCCTCCGGTCTCGGCCGCCGCCCGCAGCACGGCCCCCTCGTCGAGCGGCTTGATGGTGTGCATGTTGAGGACGCGGGCGCGAATGCCCTCGGCGGCCAGCGTCTCGGCGGCGTGCCGCGCCATCAGCACCGGATGCGGTCCGGTCGCGATCAGCGTGACGTCGTCGCCGTCGGCGAGGGTCAGGGCGCGGCCGATCCGGAAGTCGACGGGACCCCGGTGGACGAGTGCGTCTCGCTGCGGCAGCCGCAGGAAGACCGGGCCGGGGTGGTCGGCGGCGGCGATCAGCGCTCGCCTCCGCCTCCACCGCGTCGGCGGGCACCAGCACGGTGAGGTTGGGCAGCAGTCGCAGGATCCGATGTCGTCCACCGCGTGGTGGGTGGGCCCGTAGTGTCCCGCGGACGGTCCGCCGTGGGTGGCGATGATGCGGACCGGCAGGTCGTTGCCCGCCACGTCCACCTTGATCTGCTCGCAGGCGCGGGCCGCGGCGAAGCCGCTCAGGGTGCTGCGCGGGCGGGACGAGGCCGGACGCGGCACGCCGCGGCCATGCCGATCAGGTTGGCCTCGGCGATGCCCACGTTGACGTACTGCTCGGGCAGGTCGGCGAAGAGGGTCTCAGTCCGCCGACGTCGAGTCCACGCACATGATCCGCGGGTCCCGCCGGGCGAGTTCGGCCAGGGTGCGCCGGCAGATCTCGGCTCGGTCCCGCGTACCGCTCCTCCCAGCTGGGCTCCGGCGCGGCGGGCGCCTCTGCGCGATCGTCAGCTCGGTCACTGTTGTCGCTCCCTGCGGTTGCGAGTCCCGCCAACGCGCGCACGCGTGGAGCTTCGGCGTCAGCTTGACGCAGTGGCTCTTCTTGCGGTCCTCGAGCATCGGGACGCCGCGGCCCTTCACGGTGCGGGCCAGGACGAGCGTCGGCCGTCCCTCGGTCCGGCAGTCCGTCGAGCACGGCGAGCAGCGCGCGGGCAGATCGTGTCCGCGTCCACCTCGCGCACGGCCCAGCCGAAGGGGCGCCAGCGGTCGGCCAGCGGCTCCAGCGACAGACACTCCTCCGTGGTGCCGCTGATCTGCCAGCCGTTGCGGTCCACGACGGCGACGAGGTTGTCCAGTTTGTGGTGGGCCGCACCCATCACGGCCTCCCAGACCGAGCCCTCCTGTGGCTCGCCGTCGCCGTGAGCAGGGCGCGAACGCCCGAGGCGCGTGGCCGGAAGTCGGCGGGCGGCGAGCGCGGCGCGCCCGCGGCCAGCGAGAGGCCGTGGCCGAGCGAGCCGGTGGGGGACTCGACGCCCTCGACGCGGCGCAGCGGTGCGCGGCGAGCCGGCTGCCCGCCTTCGCGTAGTCGGCGCACTCCTCGGACGGGATGAACCCGTACTCGGCGAGCACGGCGTAGCAGGGCGGCGCCACGCGTGGCCCCTTGCTGAGCACGAACCGGTCGCGGTCGGGCCAGTCGGGGCGGCCGGGGTCGACGCGCAGCACCGAGCCGTAGAGCACGGTCAGCAGCCGGCGGCGGAGAGGCTGCCGCCGAGGTGGGTGCCGGTCTCGCCGGCGCCCATCTCGAGGACCCGCTCCCTGCACCCGGTGCGCCCGCTCGGCGAGCGTGGCGACGTCCTCGCGGGCTGTCGTGTCGTGGCCGCGGCGGTCGCGGCAGTTGTCACTGTCATCGGACCGCTCTCCGCCGGCGCGGGGCTCATCGTGCGGGCGAGCGTCGCCACCCGGTCGAGGTTCGCCCAGACCTTCTCGAACGCGGCCGCGCGGTCCTGGAGGACCGGCCCCGCGGCCGGGTTGAGGTGCCAGCGCTGCAGGGTCAGCGAGTCCTCGATGACGGCGAGGGTGTTCGGGTAGGTGTCGGTCGGCCCGTACTCGGGCCGCAGCTTCCACGGGTAGCCGCCGAACCCCTTGCGGGTCAGCAGCGCCTCGCCTGCTCGGGCAGCGGCACCGGCTGGTACTGCTGGAGCGGGACGCCCTCGTGCCCGCATCACTCGCTCGACGGCGGCGCGGACCGCGCCGGGCGTCGCGCCCTCGATGCCCATCTGCTCGGGCGAGAAGCGGAAGCGGAGTGATGTGCCAGGCGTGCGTGCGGTCGTCGGGCAGTGCGGCGCACGGAGGCCGGGCAGCGCGTCGAGCCGGTCGAGCAGGGCCCGACGTTGCGGTCGCGCGCCTGGTGGTACTCCGGGAGCCGGTCCAGCTGGCAGCGGGTGAACGCGGCCTGGACCGCGCTGAGTTTGGCGTTGCCGGCCAGCTCGTGGGAGATGTAGTCGCGCTTGGCGCGCCCTTCGAGCTCTCGCCGAACTGGCGGCGGCGCAGCAGCCGGGAGTACAGCTCGGAGTCGTCCGTGGTGATCAGGCCGCCCTCGCCGCAGGTCGGCAGGTTCTTGATCACGTTGAGGCTGAAGGCGGCGACGTGCGCCGAGCGCGCCGGTCCGGGTTCCGCGGTACTCGGCGGCGCGCGCCTGGGCGGCGTCCTCGATGAGCAACAGGCCGTGGCGGCGGGAGAGTTCGCGCAACCGTCCATGTCGCAGGGCAGAGCCGTGCGTGATGAACGGCGAGGATCGCGGCGGTGCGCGGCGTGATGCGCCGCGGCGACGGCGCGCGGGTCGCATGGTGTGGGTGACCGGGTCGATGTCCACGAAGACGGGGACGACGAGCCGGTGCACCGGGGCCACGGCGCTCGCGATGAACGACAGCGCCGGGACCAGGATCTCGAGCCGGGCTCGACGCCGGCCGCGGCCAGGGCGAGTTCCAGCGCGGTGGTGCCGTTGGAGACCGCGCGCAGTGCTCGGTGCCGACCAGCGCGGCCCACTCGCGTTCGAGGAGCTGCACCTGTCCCGCGCCGGGGTTGTTGGAGGTGAGCTGGCTCGCTCTCCAGGACCCCGACGACGGCCTGGCGCTCCGCGTCGGTGATCACCGGCCAGCCGACCAGGTCCTTCGTGGCCCGGTCGCGGGTACGGCGCGGACCGCCTGAACATCGCAGCCCGTTTCCGGTCACGCGGCAGCCTCCTCGATGTGGACCCAGACGCCCGGACGGTCGGGCAGGCGGATCGCGGTGGGGTTCTCGGGCCTGACGAGCGGGACGCGGGCCCGGTTCAGCCCCGGCCGGCAGTGGATCCACTCGGGGTCCACCGCGTCGGTAGTGCACCAGGACCTCGGCGCCGTCGACGGCGCGTGCCTGGTCGTCGCCGCCGAACACCAGCGGCAGCCAGTCCCGGTGGCCGGGCGGCAGCGGCACGAGGCCGCCCCGGCACTCGATGGGGTTCTCGCTCACCGGGTCACCACCCTGCTCAGAGCCGTGGTCGACGTAGCGTCCGACCAGGTCCACTTCGGGGACGTCCAGCGCCCCGTGGAACTCCGGCGTGTGGGTTGACCTCGTTGACGTCGTAGGCGCCCGAGCGTCCTCCAGCACGTCGATGCCGAGGACGCCGTCGCCGATCGCCTCGGCCGTGGCGGTGAGCAGCTTCAGCAGGTCGTCGTCCGGTGTGCACACCGAGGGGATGCCGCCGCGCTTGGTGTTGTGCGCCACTCGTCGGAGCTCTTGTAGATCGCTCCGACGGTCTCGCCGCCCATCACGTACGCCTGATCTCGCGGCCCGGCTTGTCGATGTACTCCTGGACGTACGTGATCTTGTTGACCGGTCCGGGCAGCGCGTCGCGGTGTTCGAGGACCGCCTCTTGCGCGTCGTGGCCGTCGAGGCGGGAGGCCAGCCGCACGATCCGACGACGGGCTTGACCACGGCGGGTAGCCGAAGTCCGCCAGGACGGCAGCGCCCCCTCCGGGGTGAGCGTCGCCATCCAGCGGATGACCGGGAGTCCGGCCGCCTCCAGCTTGAGGGTGGTGAACAGCTTGTCCCCGCAGGTGTCGAGGATGGCGGAGGAGTTCACCACGGTCACGCCCGCGTGTTCGAGCAGCCGGGTGGCGTACAGGCTGCGGGTGTGTCCGATCTCGCGGGTGAGCGCGCTCGGAAGCGGAAGTCGTGGCCGGTTCCGAAGACGGTCGTCCTGGTGTCCAGGAGCGTGAACGGGACCCGGCGCCTGTCGAGTTCGGCGAGGAGCCGCTTCTCCTCGAGTCTCGATCCGGGAGGCCAGCACGGCCAGCGGGAGGTCGTCGACGCTCACGGTCGCCGCTCTTCGTTATCGCGGCCGCTCCAACCGGCGGCCGGGCCAGGGACTTCGCGATGTCGGGAGTGCCTCGGTCAGGACGTCGACGGCGAGCAGGTACTCGGCCAGCGGGATGTGCTCCTCGTCGGTGTGGTCGAGCCGGAGTCCCCGGGGCCGTACGCGAGGCGGGCACGTCCCAGTGGGGCGCGAGATGTTCGCGTCGGAGGTGCCGAGCTTGACCTTGACGGAGACCGCGCCGGTCCGCCGGCGCACGGCGCCGGCGAAGGCGCGACCAGGGGCGTGCCGCGTCCGGTCCTGACCGCCGGGACCTGCTCGACGACGGTGATCTCGCCGCCCGCCGCGTGTCCGCGCACCTCGTCGAGAAGCGGGCGGCGTCGAGGCCGCGCGGCACGCGGCAGGAGATCTCGGCGGTGGCGTGGGTCAGAGCCGCCTCCAGGGCGACGAGGGCCGGCGCGGCGTGCTCGAGCGCGAGGCGTCCGCCGGGGCGGGCGGCAGCAGGGTGCGCACCGCCTCGCACAGGTCGCCGGCGAGTTCGGCGGCCCGTTCGGCGGGGGTGCCGTAGTGGGCGGGCGGGCGCTGCACTTCGTAGCGGAAGCGCAGGACTCCGCGGTAGCCGACGACGACGGAGCCGGCGCCGCTGGGCTCGCCGATCAGCAGAACGTCCGGCGGGTCGAGGCGGCGGCGAGGTGGTGGGCGCCGCGCGAGGCGGCCTCTCCTCCACCGCGCCGACCACGACGATCCGGGCGCCCGCCAAGGCGGCCGCCCGTGCTCCGGCGTGCACGAAGGTGGCGAGCGGGCCCTTGGCGTCGACGGTGCCCCGGCCGGGTAGCAGCGAGCCGCCGGACTCCCGTACCGGGAGGTCCCCCGGCACCGTGTCCAGATGGCCGACCATCGCGATCACCGGCGGTGGGTCGCCGATCTCGCCGATCACGTTCCCGACGGCGTCGGTGCGCACGTCGTGGCCGAGCGCGTGCATCCGCGCGCGAGGAAGGCCCCGGCCGCCGCTTCCGATCCGGACGGCGAGGGGATCTCCACCAGGCCGCGCAGCGTCCGCTCCGCTCGACGCGCGTGGGGTCAGCGCTCAGTGATGTCGACCAGCGAGCATGTCCCGTACGCCGGCGGCGCCGGCGGCGACGGTGGGGGTGACCTCGTGGGTGATCGGGTGTCGGACACGACGAGCGAGTCCAGCCGTTCGGTGAGCGTCATCCGGGTCGGCGGGAGTCCTTCGCGGTGGACGACCGACTCGCCGCCGCGCAGTTCACCCGGCCGATGAGGTGCATGCCGATGAAGTCGTGGCCGTCCCGGTGCCGGCCCTCGGGGGTCGGGCGGCCCGGCGCGTCGGGGGTGGCCAACACCCGAATCTGGTGCAGGCCCACCTCGAAGCGGGACGCCTCGGGGACGACCGCGCGACGACCGCCAGGTCGACGGAGATCAGTCCGGTGAGGACCGGGTCGGCCAGCGTCTCGGCCCGGATCGGCTGAACGATCCTGGCCTGTCCCTCGTACAGCGGGATGTGCTCCGCCGTCTGCTGGAAGGCCTGGTGCGGCAGCGGTGTGAAGCTCCACTGCTCCGCCGGGGCCGCGCGAGGCCGCCAGGCGCCCGTACCGCCGCTCGCGGACCACACCGCCGGTGACCAGCTCGTCGCGGTCCAGGTGGTTCCAGGTGGCGAAGAAGCGCGCGCGGTCCGCCGGTGTGAACCAGCCGGCCAGCTCGCTGCCCGGGAGCGCGACGAGGTCGTCGCCGCCAGGGCCTCCCCACTTCCCGAGTGCTTCCGCCCGACGTGTCAGGGCCAGGGGTTGCAACCGACATCCTTCCCACTGTCTCCGTGCGCTGTTGGTCCGTGTGCTGCTGGTGCTGGGTGCTGCTGGTCCGGGTGCTGCTGGTGCGTGTGCGGATGGAGCCGTGGGCCGCTGATCGGTGGGCCGCTGGTCGCGGCGGCTCACTGGAGCTGACCGATGATCGTGCAGGGCCTCGCCGGTACGGTGCCGAGTCGGCCGCGAGCTGCTCGATGGTGTGGTCGCCGAGCATGGGCTCCAGGGCCGTCGCCGAGCCCTTCGTCCTGGAGTGCGCTGGAAGACCCGGACGGCGCGCAGCGAGTGCCGCCGAGCTCGTAGAAGTTGTCCTGGACGCCCACTTCGGTGAGTTCGAGCACGTCCGCCCAGATCTCGAGAGCAGCCGCTCGGCGGGGTGCGCGGCGCGACGGCCGCCACCGTGCGCCTACGGCGAGGTCCGCCTCGGGCAGCGCGGCGCGGTCGATCTTGCCGTTGACGCTCACCGGCAGCGCGGGCAGCACGATCGAGCGTGCTCGGCACCAGCGCGCGGCAGCGTGCGCAGCAGGAAGCCGCGCAGGTCCTCGCCGGTCGGCTGGTGCTCGGGGCAGCCCACGTAGGCGACCGGCCGGATGTCGGCGCCGGAGCCGCGCACCTCGACCACGACCTGGCGACGTCCGGGTGCCGGCCGAGCGCCGCCTCGATCTCCCCCAGCTCCACGCGGATGCGCCCGCAGCTTCACCTGGTGGTCGTAGCGGCCGAGGACTCCAGTTCCCCGTTGGGCAGTCGGCGCACCCGGTCGCCGGTGCGGTACAGGCGTGCGCCGGCGGTGAAGGGGTTGGGGACGAACCGTTCCGCGGTGAGCGCGGGCGATCCGAGGTAGCCGCGGCCCACCGGCACGCCGCCGATGTGCAGTTCGCCGGGCACGCCCTGGGCGCCGGCTCGCCCTGTCGGTCGAGGACGTGCAGCTGCGTGCCGCCCAGTTGGTGGCCGATGGGCACCGCTGCCGGTCGAGGTCCGCGGCGGCGACCGGGTGGTGGCTGACGAAGGCGGCGGTCTCGGCCGGCCCGTAGAGGTTCCACAGCTCGGTGTCCGGCGGGACCTCGCTGAAGCGCCCGGCGGTGGCGACCGGCAGCGCCTCGCCGCCGACGTGCACGAGCGCGCAGCGTCCCGGCGCACCGGGCGGCGGCGGGCTCGGCGAGGACGCCTGGAGCATCGGCGGCACGAAGTGGGCGAGCGTCGCGACTGTTCGGCGATGAGGCCCGCGAGGTAGCGGGGGTCGCGGTGGCCGCCGGGTTCGGCGACGACGAGCCGGGCCGCGCTGAGCGGCGCCATCACACTCGACGGTGGAGACGTCGAAGCTCCACGGGGTCTTGGCCAGTACGGCGTCGGCGGGCGTCAGCGAGAACTGCCGCTGGGTCCAGCGCATCACGTTGACCACCCCCGGTGGGTGTTCATGGCGCCCGCGTGCCGGTGGAGCCGGAGGTGTGGATGACGTAGGCGAGGGACTCCGGGTGCTGGTCCCGGGTGTCGCCGGGCCGTCGTGACGGTCGGCGGGGACGCTGTCGGCGAGCAGGATCCGGACCCCGGCGCCGTCGTCGAGAGAGGCCGGCCGTGGCCTCGTCGGCCACGACGACGGGCGTGCCGGCGTTCGCGATCAGCCGTTCGAGGCGCTCCTTAGGGGTGGCCGGGGTCCAGGGGCAGGTAGCCGGCGCCGCTCTTGAGGATGCCGAGGGCCGCGACGATCTGGGCGCAGGAACGCTGCATGCAGAGAGCGACCAGCCGGTCGGGTCCGGCGCCGACGAGCGCAGCAGCCGCGCCAGTGGTCCGACCGCTCGTCCAGTTCGCGGCAGGTGATCTCGTCGTCGGGGGCGGTGATCGCGATCCGGTCGGCGTGTGCCCGGGCGGCCTCGGTGATCCACTGGTGCACCAGGCCGTCGCCGTAGGGGGTTCGGCGTCCTCGGCGCCGTCGCCGCGCACGCCGAGGGAGAGCAGTCCGACCGGCTTGGCCGGGTCGGCCACCGCGTCGGTGAGCAGGGCGAGCCAGCCCTGGGCCAGCCGCTGTACGTCGGCGGGGTCCCACTGCTCGTCGTGCACGATCCGGCCGGCCAGGCCCGCGTCCGCCGTCCCGGACAGGTAGAGGTTGAGAGCTGAACTGGGCGGGCAGGTCGGCGAGGTCGACCTGCTCGGCCGTGATGCCGGGCAGGTCCCACCGCGGGGCGGGCGTGTTCTGCGGGGCGAGGATCGCGTTGATCAGCGGGGTGCGGCCCTGGACGCGCTCGGCTCCGGAGACCTCGACGATCCGCTCGAACGGCGGGTCCTGGTGCTCGAAGGCACCCAGGCGGGTCTCGCGGACCGCGGCGAGCAGCGCGCGGAAGGACGATCCGGCGTCCACGCGGGTGCGCAGGGGCAGCGAGTTGACGAAGAAGCCGATGAGGTGGTGGAGCTCGGGCCGGGGCCGGCCCGCGACCGGGATGCCGATCACGATGTCGTCGCGTTCGGTCCAGCGGGCGAGGACCGCCATGTAGGCGGCGGTCAGCACCATGAAGGGGTCGCCGACTCCTGCTATCGCCAGCCGGTCGATCTCCTCACCAGCGCCGCGGGCAGCGCCGCACGGCACGTTGGAGGAGACTCCGGGCCCGGTGACGGGCACGGCGGGCTCCAGCGGCGCGGCGCCCGCCATGCGCTCGCGCCAGTAGTCGGCGAGCTCCGATCCGGCCTCGGTCACGGTGTCGCGCTGCCATGCGGCGAGTCGCCGTACTGGATGGGCAGTTCGGGCAGGTCCGCCGCCTCCGCGCCGATCTCGGCGCGGTAGAACGCGGCTGAGTTCGGTGTGGAAGACGCCGATCGACCAGCCGTCGGAGACGATGGCTGGTGCATCACGACGCCGAACAGCCAGGACGTCTCGCCGAACCGGACGAGCGCGGTGCGCAGCAGCGGGCCCGCGCGGCGAGGTCGAAGGGCGTCGACGTACTCGGCCAGTGCGGCGGGCGGCGTCGAGCGTGGGCTCGGGCGCCTCGAGCCGGGCCGTGGCGGACCGGACGTCCGGATGGACGAGCTGCACCAACTGGCCGTCGGTGCCGAGCTCCAGGGTGGTGCGCAGGATCTCGTGCCGTTCGACGAGCCGCGTGACGGCGCGGGCCAGGGCGTCGGGTCGAGCGGGCCGTCCAGCCGGATGGCGCCGCCGAGGTGGTAGGCGCTGCCGGCGGCGAGCCGGTCGAGCAGCCACAGCCGCTCCTGCCCGAACGAGGCGGGCAGCTCGAACGGTTCGTCGTCGGCCAAGGCCTGTTCCCTGCCTGATCGGGCTCCTTGCTCGGCGGGGGACGCGGTGGCGGCACGGGACGCGGCGGCGGCCGGGCGCTGTCGGCGGGCGGTGCGCGTGATGGGCGCGATCCGCGGGGTCGGCGTCGGCCGCGGTGCGGGTGATCCACTCGCCGACGGCGGCGATCGTCGGGGCGCGCAGCAGCACGCCGAGCGGCAGTTCGCAGCCGAACCGGTCCTGGATGCGGCCGACGATCTGGACGGCGAGCAGGGAGTGCCCGCCCAGCGAGAAGAAGTCGTCGTGGACGCCGATCCGAGTCGAGGCCGAGGGCCTCCTGCCAGAGACCGGGTGATGATCCGCTCGGTGTCGTCGCGCGGGGCGACGTAGCCGGTCGCGAGGGCCGGCCTGAGCGAGCTGGGCGAGGGCAGCGCGGCCCGGTCCAGTTTGCCGTTGGGGCCGATCGGCCAGCGGTCGACCACCATCAGGGAGGCGGGGACCATGTAGTCGGGCAGCGCCCGGTGCAGGTGCTCGCGCAGCCCGGCCACGGTGAGCCGGGCGCGGATCGCCCGTCGCGGGTCGTTGGCGAACTCCCCTTCGGTGGGCGGCGAGTTGCGGTGTGTGGCCGCCTGCCGGGCGGCTCCCTTCGCGGAACTCCGGGTCCAGCAGACCGGCCTCGGCGCCGAGCCGGGGCAGCAGCGTGCGGCCGGCGGGGACGGTCAGGTCCGCGGGTTCGCCGGCGGGCTCCGGGTCCGCGGCGGCGAGGGCGCGGCGCAGCGCGCCCACGGTGTCCGCGCCGCTCTCGCGCAGCAGCCGCACCCTGGCCAGGTCCTCGGCCAGGCGGGCGTCGGGCGAGCCCCGCAGCCCGTACGAGCCGGCCCGCTCGGGTGCGCCGGGCGCCCAGGGGTGCCAGGCGTCGAGGCGTGGCGGGGAGTGTCGGGTCCGCCGGGCGCGGTGATGACCACGTCGTAGCGGAACCGGGTCAGCTCGTTGCGGTGCGGGGAGGACTTGGCGAGCAGGGTGACCCGCTCGGCGGGGGCGATCGTCTCGAACAGGGCCGGGTGGAGGAGCAGTTCCTCCTCCTGGGCGATCTGCTGGTCGACGAGCCTGCGCAGGTCGGCGGCCGGGGTCGCGTCGGGCAGCCGGGCCGCCTGCACCCAGCAGTGGAACGCCTCGACCAGACGCAGGTCGCGTACGTCGCCGACGAAGAGGTGGCCGCCGGGGGCGAGCAGGGCGAGGGCGCCGCGCAGGACGCGCAGCAGATAGTCGACGTCGAAGTACTGCACGACCGAGTTGAGGATGATCGTGTCGAACTCGCCCTCGGTGAAGCCGGTGAAGTCGTCGGCGGGCCGCACCGCGAGCTCCGCGGTCGTGTCCGCGGTCAGCCGGGTGGCGAGCCGGTCGAGGCCCCCGGGCGAGATGTCGGTGCCGACGTAGCGGGCGCAGCGCGGGGCGAGCCGGAGCAGGAACTGTCCGGTGCCGCAGCCGATCTCCAGCACGTTCGACGGGTTCAGCGCGGTGATGCGGTCCACGGTCTCGTCGACCCAGACGCGCATCCCTCCTCGGAGATGGGTTCGCCGGTGGTGGAGTCGTTCCAGCCGGCCAGGTCCACCACCTCCGCCGAGGGGTTGGACGCCTGGTAGGTGTCGTCGAAGACGGTGCGCCAGCGGTCGACGTGGTCGCCGTTCTCCACCGGTTCTTCCACGGCGGTCCCGTCGTCCGGCCCGAGGCCCGCGTAGGCCGCGAGCTGGAGGTCGCCACTCCGCGTCGCGGAACGGCAGGACGACGGCCCGCTCGACGGCCGGGTGCGCGCCGAGGACGGCCTCGATCTCGCCGGGTTCGATCCGCTGGCCGCGGATCTTGAGCTGGTGGTCGGCGCGGCCGAGGTAGTCGAGCGTGCCGTCGGCGGCCCAGCGCGCCCGGTCGCCGGTGCGGGCACAGCCGGCCGCCCGGGGTGAACGGGTCGGGCAGGAACCGGTCGGCGGTCAGCCCCGGCCGGCCGCGGTAGCCGCGGGCCAGCGGGACGCCGCCGATGAACAGGTCGCCGATCGCGCCGGGCGGCACCGGTTCGAGGCGGGCGTCCAGGACGTGCAGCCGGGCGCCGGCGATCGAGGGTGCCGATGGGCAGGCGCGCCTCGTGCTCCGGCGCGAGCTGCTCGGGCACCTGCCACGCCGTCACGTCGATGGCGGCCTCGGTGGGCCCGTAGAGGTTGTACAGGCGGGTGTCGGGCAGCGCGCTCCTGAACCGGCGGGCGGTCGCGGGCGGCAGTTCCTCCCCGCTGCACACGACCCGGCGCACGCACGTCCGCGCACTCCGCGGCCGGGCCGTCGAGGAAGGCGCGCAGCATGGAGGGGACGAGGTGGCAGGTGGTCACCGCGTGTTCGCGGATCAGCCGGAGCGCGATGACGCGCGGGTCGCGGCGGCCTTCGTCACCGGCGACGACGATGCGCGCGCCGACGGCCAGCGGCCACAGCCACTCCCAGCCGGAGACGTCGAAGCCCAGCGGCGTCTTGTGCAGGACCGCTTCGCCGGGCCGGAGCCCGTACGCGTCCTGCATCCACAGGATCCGGTTGGCGACGGCCGCGTGCTCGTTGGTCACGCCCTTGGGCCGGCCCGTCGATCCGGAGGTGAACAGGACGTACGCGCTCGCGCCCTGCGGCACGTCGAGGTCGGGGCGGGTGGCGGGGACGCCGGGTCCGCGGCGATGTCGGTGAGGACGACGCGGGCGCCCGCCTCCTCGGCCAGTTCCGCGAGGCGGCGCGCCGGGTGGGCGGGGTCGAGCGGCAGGTAGGCCGCACCGGCCTTGAGCACCGCGAGCATCGCGACGACGGCGTCGGCCGAGCGCGGCAGCTGGACGCCGACGACGTCGTCGAGCGCACGCCGCGGGCGATCAGGTGGTGCGCGAGGCGGTTGGCGTGCTCGTCGAGCTCCGCGTAGGTCAGGGTCCGGGCGCCGTCGATCAGGGCGACCGCCTCCGGGGTCCGGTCGGCGGCGCTCGAACAGCTGGTGCGGAGCAGCCCGGTGCCGGCCGGTTCGGCCGCGGCCCCGCTCCACCGCTCGACGACGGTCTCCCGGTCGGCGGCGGACGGCATCCGCAGCTCGTCGGCCGGGACGTCCGGTCGTGCGACGCCCTCGTCGAGGAGCGTCACCAGGGCCTCGGTCAGCCGGACCGCGGTGGCCTCGTCGAAGAGGTCCGTCACGTACTCCAGCCAGCCGCCGAGCCCGCCGTCCTCGGTGGGGGTCAGCTCGATCTGGATCTCGAACTTGGAGGTGCCGGTGTCGAGCGGGAGGACCTCGATGTCGAGCCCCGGCAGGTTCAGCCGGGAGCGCGGGCTGTTGTGCAGGACGAGCATGTGCCGGACCAGCGGCACCCGCGCGCCCGGTTCCCTGGTCCGGCTGGAGGCGCTCGACGATCTGCTCGAGGGCACGTCCTGGCGCGTAGCCGTCCAGGCAGGCGGTGCGCGCGCGGCCCACCAGGGTGCGGAACGACGGCTGTCCGCCGAGGTCGAGGCGGAGCGGGAGGGTGTTCACGAAGAGACCCGATGAGCGGTTCGATCTCGCTGCGGTTGCGGCCCGCGACGGCGCAGCCGAGACGACGTCCTCGCGGCCGCCGCTCCACCGCCCGAGCAGGGAGGTGAGGGCCGCGACGAGCACCATGTAGGGCGTCGCCCGCTCCTGGTCGGCCAGCTGTTTGATCCGGGCCATCAGGTCGGCGGACACCGTCAGCGGCACCTGGCCGCCCGCGAGCAGGTGCCCGATTCGCGGCGCGGCCGGTCCGTCGGAAGGTCGAGGGCGGAGGCGCCCTGGAGGCGGTCGACCCAACCGCGCAGCGCGTCCTCGTGGGCGGGCTCGCGCATGCGCTCGTTGAGCCAGGCCGCGTAGTCGGCGTACACTGCACGGCGGGTTCGGGCAGCGGCGAGGGCTCCGGTCGAGAACGCCGGGTAGAGGGCGCCCAGTTCGCGCAGCAGCACGCCGAGCGACCAGCCGTCGGTCGGCGATGTGGTGCATCGACAGCCGCAGCAGGTGCCGGTCGGGGGCGAGGCGCAGCAGGCCCGCCCGCAGCATGAGGTCCTGGGACAGGTCGAAGGGGCGCAGCGCCTCGGCGTCGAGCCGCTCGCGCACCGCGCGGTCCCGGGCGGCCTCCGGCAGCGCGGACAGGTCGGTGAGCTCCAGCGGTGTACGGGGGTGAGGGGCTCGACCCGGGTGAACGGGTCGTCGCCGTCGCCGTGGAAGGTGGTGCGCAGCGTCTCGTGGCGGCGTACGACCTCGGTGAGGCAGCGGGCGAGCACCTCGCGGTCGAAGGTGCCGCGCAGTTCGGCGACCCGGAGATGGTGTAGAGCGCCGAGCCGGGCTGCAGCCGGTCGAAGAACCAGATGCGGCGCTGGGCGGAGGACGGCTCGGCGTGCGTGCGGTCCACGGCGTGCGGCCGGATCCCGGGGACCGGGGCGGGCGCGGCGCCCTGCTCGGCCAACAGGCGTTCCAGCAGTTTGAGTTGGTCGGGTGTCATGTTGCCGGGCCGCAGTGCCGCGGCGTCGATGGGGCTCATGCGCCGAGCCTCGTGTCACCTGGGCGGCGTCCATGCCGCTCACCTGAACGATCAGCTCGGCCACCTGGTCCACGTCGGTGCCCGCCTCGGCGGCCGCGGCGCGCAGCCGGCCGGCCAGCGCGACCACGGTGCCCGCGGCGAGGAAGCCGCGGATCGGGAAGTCCACCCGGAACAGGTCGCGATCCGGGAGACCACCTGTGTGACGAGCAGCGAGTGTCCGCCGAGGTCGAGAGAGTCGTCGGTCGCGCCCACCCGGTCGATCTCCAGCACCTCGGCCCAGATCCCGGCGAGGATCTGCTCCAGGTCGCTGGGCTCGGTGTAGGCGCCGGACAGTTCGGGGCGGACGGCGGCCGGGTCGGGCAGCGCGGTCCGGTCGAGCTTGCCGCTGGGCTGGAGCGGGAACTCGTCCATGAGGACGAACGCCGAGGGCACCATGTGAGTCGGGCACCCGAGTCGAGGAGGTACCTGCGCAGGTCGCCGATGCTCGGTGGCAGCGGGCCGCGGGTGGTGAGGTAGGCGACCAGGCGCCGCTCGGCGCCCTCGCCGCGCAGCGGCGACGGCGCTGCGCTTGACGTCCTCGTGGGAGGTGAGCGCGGCCTCGATCTCCCCCGGCTCGATCCGCAGTCCGCGCAGCTTCACCTGGTGGTCGAGCCGGCCCAGGAACTCCAGTTCGCCCGAGGTGCGCCAGCGGGCGGCGTCACCGGTGCGGTAGAGCCTCCCGGCGGGGTGCGGCCGAACGGGTCGGGCGTGAACCGCTGCGCCGACAGGCCCGGCCGGTGCCAGTAGCCGCGCCGCACACCGGCGCCGCCGATGAACAGTTCGCCGCGCACACCCACAGGGACGGGTTCGCCGTGCGCGTCCAGGACGTACAGCCGCTGGTTGGGCAGCGGCCCCACGGGATGGTGCCGGGGATCGGCTCGGGCCGGCGCACGAGGTGGTAGGTCGAGCAGTACAGAGACCTCCGTCATGCCCGCGAGGTTGAACAGCCGCAGGTCGGGAGGAGTTCGCCGAGGCGGTCGGGGAGCGCCGACGGCGGCCGGTCGCCGCCGAGGACGGCGAGGCGCAGCGCGGCACCGTCGAAGCCGGGGCCGCCGTGCGCGTGGTTGACCAGCAGTTCGAGCAGGGCGGGCGCCGAACTCCAGGCGGTGACCTGGGTGTCGATGACCAGTTGGCGCAGCCGGACCGGGTCGGTGACCTCCAGGTCGTCCGGCGGGACGACCACGCAGGCGCCGGCGAGCAGGCTGCCGAGGATCTCGTAGACCGACATGTCGTAGTTGAGGCTGGACACCGCCAGCATCCGGTCCGTCGGGCCGAGGCCGAGGGTCCGGTTCAGTCCGGTCAGGTGTTGACCACGCCGCCGTGCTCATTGGCCGAGCCCTTCGGGAGGCCGGTGGAGCCCGAGGTGTAGATGACGTAGGCGAGGGTGCGCGGGTGCACGGTCCCGGCCGGGCCGCCGGCTGCTCGTCGGCGCCGGTGTCGTCGGTGTCGTCGGTGTCGTCGATGAGGACGAGGGCGGGGCCTGTCGTGTCGTCGTCCCGCGCGTCCAGCCGGCCGGTGGCGGCGACGGTGGACTCGGTGACGACGAGTTCGACGCCCGAGTCGCGGACCATCAGCTCGATGCGGCCCTGCGGGTAGCCGGGGTCGAGCGGCACGTATCCGGCGCCCGCCTTGAGCACGCCGAGGACGGCCACCACCATGTCGGCCGAGCGGGGCAGGCAGATCCCGACGACGTGCTCCGGGCCCGCGCCCAGGGCCCTGCAGCCGGTGCGCGAGCCGGTCGGCGCGCTCGGTCAGCTCCCGGTAGCTGAGCACGGTGTCGCCGCACTCGACCGCCGGGGCGTCGGGCCGGGCGTCGGCCTGGGCGTCGATGAGGGCGTGCAGGCAGCCGGTGTCGGCGGCGCTCGCGTCACCGTCCCCGACAACTCGCCCACCAGACGCGCCCGTTCGTCGGCGGAGATCAGGGGCAGCCGGTCGACGGGCCGCGCTCGGGGCCGCGAGCGCGGTGTCGAGGACCCGGACGAACGCGTCGGCGATCCGGCCGGCGGTGGCCGCCTCGAAGAGGTCGGTGCTGAACTCGACGCGGCAGCGCAGCCCGCCGTCGTGGTCCGGGACCAGGTCGAGGACGAGGTCGAACTTGCTGGCGTCCTGACTCGTCGCCAGGTCCAGCTCCTCCACGTCGAGTCCGGCCAGGGCGGGCTTCTGTCCCGGCACGTCGCGCAGGGCGAGCATCACCTGCACCAGCGGCACCGGGCCGAGGGAGCGGTCGGGCCGCAGCGCCTGGACGAGCTTGCCGAAGGGCACGTCCTGGTGGGCGTACGCCTCGGTGCAGGACTGCCGGACCTCGGCGAGCAGCGTCTCGAACGTCGCCGTGTCCGGCACGTCGACGCGCAGCGGCAGGGTGTTGACGAAGAACCCGGTCAGCGGCTCCAGTTCGGAGTGGGCGCGACCGGCGAGCGGTGAGCCGATCACCACGTCCCGCTGGCCGCTCCAGCGGGCGAGCACGACCGCGAACGCCGCGACCAGGACCATGTACGGGGTGGTCCGCTGCTCCTCGGCGAAGGATCACCACGCGCTTCCACAGCTGCGGCGGGAAGGAGAACGGCTGCGACGCGCCGTGCCAGCTGCGGGTCGCGCCGGCCGCGAGGTCCGTGGGCAGTTCCAGGACGGGGCGCCGTCGAGCCGCTGCCGCCAGTAGGCGATCTGCTCGTCCAGCGGGCCGCTGGCCAGCCAGTCCCGCCGCCAGACGGCGTAGTCGGCGTACCGGATCCGCAGCTCGGGCAGCGGCGAGGGCTGTCCGCGCCGGAACGCGTCGTAGAGGACGCCGAGTTCGTTGAGCAGGACGCCGAGCGACCAGCCGTCGGAGGCGATGTGGTGCAGGCCGAGGACCAGCACGTGGTGGTCGTCGGAGAGCCGCACCAGGCGGGCGCGGACCATGAGGTCGGACGCGAGGTCGAAGGGCGTGGTGGCCTCGGCCCGGCAGACCGCCGCCACCGTGTCCTCGTCCGTCCTCGGCGTCCAGCACCGGCAGCGGCACGGACCGCGGCGGTCCGACGCGCTGTTCGGGCCGGCCGCCCTGCTCGGGGAAGGTGGTGCGCAGCACCTCGTGGCGGGCCACGATCTCGTCGAGGGCCGCGCCGAGCGCGCGCCGGTCGAGGGCGCCGCGCAGGCGCAGCGCGCCGGACATCACGTAGGCGGTCGAGTCCGGTCCGCCTGGGCGAGGAACCAGAGCCGCTCCTCGCGCGTAGGACAGCGGGAAGGACTGCTCACCGCCCTCGCGCGGCAGCCGCCGCGGCCTGAGTGCCGCCGCCTTGCGCCGCGCGAGCTCCATCGTGAGCAGCGCCCGGCGCTCCGCCGAGAGCCCTTCCAGCGAGGACTTCCCCGCCGGTCCGGCCGTCTGCTTCGGCGCGCGCCGCCGACCGCGTCACGTACTCGGACGAATCCGCCTCGCCCATGCCTGTTCCTCCCTCCGGTCTCGCCGCCGTGCGTCCGCCGTGTGCACCGGAACGTCGGTCGTCCTGGCCCTGCTCACCGGGGCCGCAGGAGGCGGCCGCCGACCGCCGCGTCCGCGTCTCCCGGCCAGCGTGCCGCCAGGACCTGTTCGGTGGATCTCGGATACGAAGAAGTGGCCGCCCGGGAACGTGCGGGGCGGCTGTTCACGCGTCGTGTGCGCGGCCCAGCCGCGCTGTGCTCCGGGGCCGTCGACCATCGGGTCCCGCACGCCGAGGTAGACGTGGACCGGGCAGCCGAGCGGCGGCAGGGCGCGTCGCGGCCTGCGTTCGAGGAGGCCCAGGTCGGCGCGGAGCACCGGCAGCAGCTGCGCGAGGTACTCGGGGCAGCCGAGCAGTTCCTCGGGCGTGCCGCCGAGGCGCGCAGCCACCGCACCAGTTCGTCGTCGGTGGCGTCGGACCTGATCTGCACGGTCCGCCGCTCGGGCGGTTCGCCGGCGGCGACGACGAGCGCGAGCGGCTCGGCGCCGTGCCGGGCGCGCAGCCGTGGGCCAGGTCGAGGGCGAGGACCGCCCCATGCTGCGCCCGTAGAGCATCACCGGCCGTTCCAGCAGCGGGGTGACGGCGTCGGCGTACTCGTCGACGACGCGCCTCGGTGCTCGTGGCCCACGGTTCGCCTCTCGCCGGCCGCCGCGGCCGGGCAGTTCGAGCGCCGCCACGCCGATGCTCTCGGGCAGCCGCCCGGCCCACTCCCGCGAACCGCCGCGCGTCACCGCCCCGGGCGGCAGGCAGAGCAGCCACATCCGGACCTCGTCCGCCTTCGACCACACCCGAAGCGCGTTCATGCGACACCACACTGTTCCCGTCGAGTCGGACGATCCCTGCAGAGCTGGTTCGAGATCGCAGCCGTCCCGGGGGCGTGACAGTCGGGAAGTTCTACCCGGCGAAGGGCCGCAACGCCTCGGACGGGGCTGTGTTCCGTGCCAGACCGCGGAGCTCAACGGCCGTGCCGGCGAAGGGACGACAGTGACGGTGACCAGCGAGAACGACACGGACGACCGGCCGCGCATCATCGCGCTGTGGGGCATGCCGCGCAGCCGTTCCACGGCGTTCTTCCGGATGATGGCCGAGCGCGGCGACCACCACGCGCTGCACGAGCCCTTCTCGAACCTCGCGGAGTTCGGCAGCGTCCAGGTCGGCGACCGACGGTCGGCACGGAGGCGGAGCTGCTCGCGGCGATCCGGGAACTGGCCCGCGCCAAGCCGGTCTTCTTCAAGGACACGACCGACGAGCGCTATCCGGCGCTCCTGGCCGACGCAGGCCTTCCTCGGCCGCGACGCCACGCACACCTTCATCATCCGCCACCCGCGGAGACCATCGCCTCGTACCACGCGCTCAACCCCGAGGTGCGGCTCCACCAGATCGGCGGGGAGGCGCAGTTCGAGATCTACCGGGCGGTCGCCGCGCGCAGTGCCAGGCCGCCGGCCGTCATCGACTCGGCGGACCTGGTCACGGACGCCCCGGCCTGATCGCCGCGTACTGCGCGGCCGTCGGCATCCCCTTCCTGCCCGACGCCCTGAACTGGCAGCCGGGCGAGCGCAGCGAGTGGCAGCGCACCTCCCGCTGGCACGAGGAGGCCAGCTCGTCGGCCGGTTTCCGCACGACGCGGCGGGACCACGCGGCGGACCTGGCGGCCGACCCGGCGCTGTCCTCGTACCTCCGGCACCACCTGCCGTTCTACGATGACGCTGCGATGCGAGCGGCGGCTGCGCTGCCGGCCGGGGGCGAGTAGCCGCTCGGCGGCCAGCCGGTCGGCCTTGCCGGTGGAGGTGAGCGGCAGCGCGTCCACGACGACGAACCGCCGCGGCACCATCGACGCGGGCAGCCGGGCGTGCAGGAACTCCTGCAGCTCGGCCTGTCCCGCGCCGCCCACGACGATCGCGGCGAGGGAGCGGGCGAGCGACTCCCGGCCGGTGACGAGGCACACCGCCTCCCGCACGCCGGGGTGTTCGAGCAGCACGCTCTCGACGCCCTCGGGCTCCACCCGGTGACCGTCGATCTTGACCTGGTGGTCCTTGCGCCCGGCGAACGAGAACAGCCCGGCGCGTTCGCTCGCGTGGTCGCCGGTGCGGTAGTGACCCCCGGCGAGGGCCCGCGCGTTGGCCCGGCCGCGCCCTCGCCCACGTGCAGCCGCGCAGCACGATCCCGCCGACGCACAGCTCGCCCTGCTCCCCCGGCGCGACCTCGGCCCTTCGGCGTCCCGCAGCGTCACCCGCACCCCGGGGACGGCGGTGCCGAGCGGCGGGAGCGCGGGCCACAGCGCCGGGTCGCCGGGGAGCGCGTACCGGGTGACGACATGGTCTCCGACGGGCCGTACTGGTTGGTCAGCCGGGCGCCCGGCAGGCGCAGGAACATGCGCACGATGTCCGGGTGCACTTGAGCACCTCGCCGGCCGTGATCACCTCGGTGAGCCGCAGCCGTGCGGTGAGCGGGCTGGTGGCGGCCTGCACCGCGAGCATCTGCAGGGCGACGTACGGCAGGTGGAGCACCTCGATGCGGGTCTCGGCCAGCCAGCCGAGGAACGCGTCGGGACGCGCGCGGATCTCCTCGGGCACCACGGCGAGCGTCCGCCGGCGGCGAGCGTGCAGACGATCTCCTGGAGCGTCACGTCGAAGGCGACCGGGGCGAACCAGGCGACCCTGCGGTGCGGGCGTTCGCCGAGGTCGGACAGCTGCCAGTCCACCAGGTTGTCGAGTGCGGCGCGGGGCATGGCGATGCCCTTCGGCCGGCCGGTGGACCCCGAGGTGAACACGTAGTAGCCGTCCGTGGCGCAGCGGTCGAGGCCCAGGGGTGCGGTGTCGTCGGGGCCGGGGCCGCCGTGCCGCTCGACGGTTCCGTCCCCGCCGATCGTGGCCGCGGGGGCGGCGGCGCGCAGCACCTGCTCGCGGCGCAGCGGGGTGGCGGCGGGTCGAGGGGGACGACCGCGGCGCCGACCGCCAGCCGCCGAGTGCCGCGACGACGTGTGCCGCGCCGCGGCCCGCGGCGACGGCGACCCGGCTGCCGGGGCCGACTCGCGCCGCGGTGAGACGGGCCGCGGTGCGGCCGGCCCGCTCCCACAACTCGGCGTACGTGACGGCCGTGTCGCCGTCGAGGACCGCCACCGCGTGGGGGTCCGCCGCGGCCTGCGCCGCGATCCGGTCGAGGAACGTCACCTCTTCACCTCCAGTACCTTTCGCTCCGTGTGATCGGGGTCCTGCCGAGCGCGCGCACGGACCGGTGGGCGAGCGGCAGCACGGCCGCGGTGAACAGGAACGGCACGATCCACAGCGTCGCCGCCGCGCCGAGCCGCTCCACGAGCAGCCCGCCGAGCAGCGCACCGAGCGGGATCGTGCCGAAGGTGACCATGCGGTAGCTGGCGTTCATCCGGGCGTGCAGGGAGGCGGGCGTGAGGAGTTGACGGACCGTCACGCTCACCACGCCGCCGACGCCGTGCCCGCCGACGCGATGCCGAGGGCCAGCGCGAACGACGCCACCACGACTCGGGCGCGAGCCGTCCACGAGGGGCATGATCCAGAACGCGTTGACGGTGACCGCGAGGTGCCGAGCATGGCCGGCCGTACCCGAAGGCCCGGATGAGCCGGGGCGCAGCGAGGGTGCCGAGGACGGCGCCGACGCCGCCGCAGACCAGCACCAGGCCGTAGGCGGCGCTGCCGTCGTCGCGGTCGCAGGACGAGGTGGATGACGAGCACGACGTTCAGGAGCTGGACGCCCGCGTTGTTGAGCGCCGCGTGCAGGGCGATGCTGCGCACCGGCGGCGTCGCGAAGGCGGTGCGCGGTCCCTCGCGCACCTCCGCGGGCAGGTTCCGGGCGGGGCGCGCCGGCCGGGCGGCGGCTCGCGGTGGGCGTGCGGCCGGTCATCAGCGCGCACCACAGGTAGGACAGGGCGTCGAGGACGAGCGCGTTCGACACGCACCAGCGCGGTCAGCCAGCCGGCGAGACCGGGTCGCGGTGCCGCCGACGGCGAGGCCGACGTTCAACCGGCTGTTGGCCGAGGCGGTTGATCGGCGCCGACGAGCTGCGGCACCAGCGAGACCTGGCGATGTCGAGACGACGGCTCCCGCGCCGCCCAGCAGCGCGATGACGTAGAGGTGCGCGAGACCGAGCGAGCCGAAGGCGTCGGCGACCGGGACCGAGAGGACGAGGGCGGCGCCGAGCAGGCACATCAGGATGAGCACGGGCCGCCGGGCCGGTTCTCCAGCCACACGCCGGCGGGCAGCGGGACCAGCAGGAACGGCAGCGTGCACAGCGCCTGGAGCAGGCCGACCTGATCGGCCGACGCGTCCAGTGATGCCACCGCCATGTAGGGCAGCGCGAAGATGGTGATCTGCGAACCCAGCTGCGACACCGCGTCCCCGGCCCACAGCCGCCGGAAGTCGCCGTCCTGTCGTGCCGGGCGCGGATCCGCCCGCCGTTGCCGTCGGATCTGCACCGGTGCCCCACTCACCTCGCGCCTAGGTCCCCGCCGGGGTTCCCCGTCGTCCGCCCGGAGGGAGGGACGCAGTGCCGGGCGTCGGGGCGCAGACGGGGAACTCGGACAGGACCCGGCACTCCGGGAAACTCCCGAGTCACGCTGGGACATGGCGGCCCTGCCCGGCCAGTCGGGAGAAGTCCCGATAGCCGCCCCTCTACCGCGTGGGCCACAGTTGCCAGGCACCAGGAGTCTGTGCAGAGGAGATGCCGCATGCCGAGGTTCGAAGCCGGCGGGCCGATCCCGGCTCGTGCCCGCACCGCTCGCAAGGCCACCGGTGAGGTCACCGAGGCCAAGCGTCTGCTGAAGGAGCTGGGCGCTCGCCGAAACGCTCCGGCGAGTCTCGTCCCCGGTGCCGCGCGACCGTCCGTTGCCCCTGTCGTTCGCCGGGCAGCGGCTCTGGTTCCTCGACAAGTGGACGCCGGGCCAGCCCGTCTACAACTCCCCGCTGGCGCTGCGCCTGCACGGGGATCTCGACCACGAGAGCTGATCGCGGCGCTCACCCTCGTCGTCGGGCGCCACGAGAGCCTGCGCGCACCCGCTACAGCGAGGAGAGCACGGGGTGCCGCACCAGATCATCGATCCGGCCCCCGACCGGGTGGACATCCCGCTGACCGATCTGACGGGTCGGCCGGATGCCGACGAGACGGCCCGCGCCCTCGCGGACGAGGTCGCCACCGGCGCCTTCGACCTGGCGGCCGGTCCGCTGCTGCGCGCCCGGCTGATCCGGCTCGCGCCCACGGAGCACCTGCTGGTCCTGTGCATCCACCACATCGCGACCGACGGCTGGTCCACCGCCATGCTGGTCGGCGAACTGACGGCCGGTTACGCCGCCGCGGTCGCCGGCACCACCACCGAGCTGCCCGAACTGCCCGTCCAGTACGCGGACTTCGCGTCCTGGGAGCGGGAGAAGGCGTCGGCCGAGGCCACCGACCGGCTGCTCGCCTACTGGCGCGAACGCCTCGCGGACCTGCCGACGCTCGACCTCCCACCGACCGGCCGCGCCCGGCCGAGCAGAGCTTCCGCGGCGCCACCACCGTCCTGCGCCTGCCCGACGGGCTGCGCACCCGGCTCGGCGAACTGGCCCGCGCCGAGCGGGCGACGCTGCTCAGCGTGCTGCTGGCCGCCTTCAACGCCCTGCTGACCTGCTACACCGGCGCCAAGGACGTGGCCGTCGGCTCGGTGTTCGCCGGCGCGCGACCACCCCGACATCGAGCGGCTCATCGGCTTCTTCGCCAACACGCTGGTGCTGCGCACCGACACCGGCGGCGACCCGGCCTTCAGCGAGCTGATCGCCCGGACCCGGGAGACCGTCCTCGGCGCCCACCTCCACCAGGGCCTCGGCTTCGACCGGCTCGTCCGGGAGCTGCGCCCCGAGCGGGACACCAGCCGCAATCCGCTCTTCCAGGTCTCCTTCACCCTGCAGAACGCGACGGCGGGCAGCGGCGAGGCGGGCGGCCTGCGGGTCGTCGCCGAGCCGGTCGGGCAGGGCACCGCCCGGTTCGACCTCGCCGTGCAGGTCACCGAGGTCCCCGGCGAGGGCCTCGACCTCTGGGCCGAGTACGCCACCGACCTCTTCTGACGCGGACCGGATCGAGCGGCTCCTCGCGCAGTACGCCGCCGTGCTCGACCAGGTGTGCGCCAACCCCACCGTGCCGCTGTCCGGCCTCGATCTGCTCGGCTCCGAGCGGCGGGCCTCGCGCTGCGCCACAGCACCGGGCCCGACGCGCCCGGTGCGCGCGGCCGGCTGCTCCACCAGCTCTTCGAGGAGCGGGCCGCCGCCGACCCCGACGCCCCTGCCTGCCTGTTCCAGGGCACCACCGTCTCGTACGGCGAACTGAACGCCCGCGCCGACCGGCTGGCCCGGCGGCTGCGGCGGCGCACCGAGACGGGCGAGATCGTCGGCGTGCTGCTGCCGCGCGGCCCCGAACTGCCCACGGCGCTGCTCGCGGTGCTCAAGGCGGGCGCGGCGTACCTGCCGATGGACCCCGGCTATCCGGCGGACCGGATCGCGTGGATGCTCGACGACGCGGGCTGCCGGACCGTGGTGACCGTGGGCGACGTCGCCGGGCTGCTGCCCGAGGGGTGTCGCCGGTCCTGCTGGACGCGCCCGACACCGAGGAGAGCGACGACGGCGACGACGGTTCCGCGCGGGTCGTCGACCCCGCCTCCGCGGCCTACGTCATCTACACCTCGGGTTCCACCGGCCGCCCCAAGGGCGTGGTGGTGGAGCACCGTCAGGTCGTCGAGTTCGTGCTCACCATCGTCGGGACCTTCCGGCTCGCGCCCGGCGACCGCGTCCTCCAGTTCGCCAACCCGGCCTTCGACGTCAGCGTCTTCGACTTCTTCTCGGCGCTCACCAGCGGCGCGGCGCTCGTCCAGGCGCCGGTCGAGTGCTGCACGACTTCGACGGGCTCGCCGAACTGATGCGCTCCACGGCGGTCACGGTGACCGACCTGCCCCCGGCGATCCTCGGCGAGCTCGACGCGGACGCCTTCCGCTCTGCGGGCCCTGTTCGTGGGTCTTGAGCCCTACCCGGGTGACCTGGTCAACCGGTGGAACGTGCCGGGCCGCGAGTTCCACAACGCCTACGGGCCCACCGAGGCGACCGTCGCCTGCATCGACCACCTCGTCCCCGGCCCGCTGGACGGCCCGCCGCCCATCGGCCTGCCGCCGCTGGCCGGCTACCGGGCGTAGCGTCGTGGACGAGCGCGGCGACCTCGCGCCCGACGGGGTCCCCGGCGAGCTGGCACATCGGCGGGACCGGTGTGGCCCGCGGCTATCTCGGCCGTCCGGGGCTGACCGCGGAGAAGTTCCTGCCCGACCCCTTCGGCCCGCCGGGCAGCCGGGTCTACCGCACCGGTGACCTGGCGATCCGCCGCCCCGACGGCGTCCTCACCTTCCACGGCCGGGTGGACCGGCAGCTGAAGGTACGCGGCCTGCGCGTCGAACCGGGCGAGATCGAGGCGGTGCTCACCGACCGGCCGGGGATCCGGCAGGCCCTGGTGACGCTGCGGGACGGCGCCCTCGTCGCGCACCTCGTGACGGACGACGGCGCCGCGCCCGACACCGCGGCGCTGCGCGCGGAGCTCTCCGCGCTGCTGCCCGCCGGTCTGGTCCCCGCCGCGTTCGTCGCCGTCGACTCCTTCCCGCTGAACGCCAACGGCAAGATCGACCACGCCAGGCTGCCCGATCCGGACCGCCCGGCCGCGTCCGAAGCGCACCGAGCCGCGCACGCCGACGGAGCGCAGGCTCGCCGAGATCTGGGGCGAGGTCCTGGGCAGCACGGACCTCGGCGTGCACGACGACTTCTTCTCGCTGGGCGGCGAAACTCGCTGCGGATCACCCAGATCACGTCGCGGGTGCGCGACGCCTTCGGGATCAGCCTGGAGCTGCGCGCCTTCTTCCGCGCCTCGACCATCGCCGGTCTCGCCGAGCTCATCGAGGCCGAGGAACTGGCCGCGGCCGACGACGACCTGCTGGCCGAGCTGCTCGACGACCTGGAGGACGCCTGATGGACACCGCTCTGCGCGAGCGCCTGGCCGGGCTGTCCCCGAGCGGCGCGCCGAGTTGCTCGCCCGCCTCCGCGCCAAGGAGGCGGTGCGCGGGCGCGGCGAGCTGCCCGGCCCGATCGCGCCGCTGCCGCCGGGCACCGCGGCTGTCGTACGCCCAGCAACGCATGTGGTTCCTCGACCAGTTGATGGACCATCAGGCGATCTACCACACGCCCGTGGTGCTGCGGCTGCGCGGCCCGCTGGACGTGGCCGCCCTCGGCCGGGCCGTCACCGGGCTCGCGGGGAGGCACGCGGTGCTGCGCACCCGGTTCGCCCCGGACCGGCAGATCGTCGAGGAGCCGCCCGCGTCCGTGCCGCTCCCGCTGGAGGACCTGCCGGGGCTCGACGCGGACGGGCGGGAGCGGGCGGTGCGCGAGCACGTCGCGCGGGCGGCCCGGAGCCGTTCGACCTCGCCGCGGCCGCCCCGCTGCGGGCGCGGCTGTGGCGGTTCGCCCCCGACGACCACGTGTTCGCCCTGATCCTGCACCACGCCGTCGTGGACGACTGGTCGATCCCGCTGCTCGTCGGCGAACTCAGCCGGGACTACCTGGCCGGGCTCAACGGGACGGACCTGCCCCGTCGGCCCCGGGCGTGCGAGTACACGGACTACGCCGCCTGGCAACGCGACCGGATCGCGGACCGTGGGCGAGCGGCAGGCGGAGTACTGGTCGCGGCAGCTGGCGGGAGCCGTCCACGACGGTGCTGCCCGCCGACCGGCCGCGGCCGCGCAAACCCACCTGGGCCGGCGAGACGATCACCGGGTGGCGCTGCCGCCCCGGCTGGCCCAGGCCCTGACGGCGGCGCACGAGGGCCCCCTGCTCACCGTGCTCAACACCGCGCTGAACGCGGTGCTGAGCCGCTGGGCCGAGAGCACCGACATCACCGTCGGCACCGTCTTCGCCGGCCGGGTCCGGCCCGAACTGGAACCGCTGATCGGCTTCTTCCCCAACACGCTCGTGCTGCGCACCAGCACCGCGGGCGACCCGTCGCTGAGCACGCTGCTCGATCGCACCGCCGAGGTCGTGACGGACGCCCACCGCCACCAGGAGCTGCCGTCTCGACCAGGTCGTGGCCCGGCAGCGGCCCACGCGGTCCGGCGCCCGCAACCCGCTGTTCCAGGTCGCGCTGGTGACCAGCGAGTCCCGCGTCGAGGGGTTCACGCTCGGCGACCTGCGCGTGGAGTCGTGCGACGTGTCGCTCGGCACGTCGCGCTTCGACCTCACGCTGAGCGCCGCCCGCACCTCCACGCACGCGCTGGAGCTGACCGCCGAGTATCTCGACCGAACTGTTCGACCGGTCCCGCGTCGAGTGTCTGCTGGCCGATCTGCGGACCGTGCTGGAGACCATGGTCACGGCGCCCGGCACCCCGCTGAGCGCGCCTCGCGCTGAACGGGCCCGTCCCCGGCGTCCGCCCACCGCGGCGCCGGACGACACGGAGCGGCTCCCCGCGCCGGCGCCCGGATCCTGGTCCGCGCTGGGGCAGCTGATCACCGGGCTGTGGCGCGCGGCGCTCGACGTGCCGGAGGCCAGGGGGGACGACGACCTCTTCACCCTCGGCGGCGGCTCGCTCCAGGCCGCGGCGCTCGTCGTGGAGATCCGGGAGCGGACCGGAATCGCCCTGGACCTCGGCGAGTTCCTCCACCGGCCCACCCTGACCGCCCTGGTGACCGCGGCCGACGACGCGCTGGCCGCGAAGCGTCCCGACCGGCCGGCGGCCGACGCCGAGCCCGCGGACCTCGTGGTGCCGCGCTGCTGCCCGGCGACCCCGGACAGGCCCCGGTCTTCCTCTTCCAGCGCGAGCAGCGGCTCGTCGCGCGTACGCCGCGCTCCGCCGTGAACTGCCGGCCGGCATCCGTACTACGGGATCTCCCTGCCGGGCCTGGACGAGGGCGAACTCCCGGCGTCCATCGGAGAGATGGCCGGGGCGTACGCCGACGCCGTGCTCCGGGTGGCGCCCGAGGGGCCGTACCGGCTCGTCGGCTGGTCGGTCGGCGGCGGCCTCGCACGCGCGACCGCGGTGCGGCTGCGCCGCGCGGCGCCGGGTCACCCTGCTCGCGATGCTGGACGCAGCGGCCGCCCATGCTGGACGAGGCACCGGACGCGGCGCTGCTGCGCGCCATGTTCGCCGAGAGCCTCGCGCGCTGACGGCCGGGTCGACCCGCCAACGCCGGCGCCGTGGAGGAGCTGGCCGCGCTGGACGAGTCGGAACAGGCCGACCGGGTCATCGACGCGCGCTCGTCGAGTCGGGTCTGGTGCCGCCCGGCTCCGCCGACCTGATGCGACGCCGCATGGAGGTCTTCCGCGCGATCATCTCGACGGCCGCGGTGCGGCGTCCCGAGCAGTACGACGGGCGGATCGACCTGCTGCTCGCGAGGACTCCCGCGTCCACCGCCGACGACTGGGCGGCCTGGACCAGCGAGTGCGGTGATCATGCGCCGGGTGCCCGGCGACCACTACGGAATGATGCGCCCTCCGCGAGGTCGCGGAGTTGGGCAGGACGCTCGGCGCGCTGCTCGTCACCAGGGGTCGATGTGACCATGACGAACCTGCCCGTGGCCGGCGTGCCCGACACCCGGCCGACCCCCGCGCAAAGCGCCTTCCGCGAGAGGTGCGCGCGCTGCTGCGCTCCGACCGCGTCCAGGAGGAGGTCGGCCGATCCGGCGGCTGCCGCCCGGCGAGGAGCCGGGGCTGCTGGAGACCTACCGGCTGCTCGGCGAGCGCGGCTGGCTCGCGCCGAGCTGGCCCAGCGGTACGGCGGCGCCGGGCTCGGCCACTACGAGTCCGCCGTGGTCACCGAGGGGATGATCCTCGCCGGGGTGCCGGACGACGCGCACGTGCTGAGCGTCGACATCGTGGGACGCTTCGTCCTCGACACGCGGCACCGACGCCCAACGCGCCGCGCTGCTCCGGCGGTGGCGCGCGGCGAACAGATCGCCACCGTACTGTTCGTCCGAGCCGCAGGCCGGGTCGACCTCAGCCGGATGACCACGCGGGCCGAGCCCGACGGCGACGGCGCCTGGCGGCTGTACGGCACCAAGGTGTTCAACCAGAAGTCCGGGTTCGCCGACACGGCGCTGTGCGCGGCGATCACCGTACCCGGCACCATGCCCGGCATCGGGCTCTTCCTGCTCCCGCTGCGCTCCCCGGCGTGACGATCCGTACGCTGCCGAACCTCACCGACGACGCCTTCTGCGAGATCTCCGTCGACGGCGTCCGGCTGACCCGCGACGACGTGCTCGGCGAGGTGGACGACGGCTGGCGGATGATCAGCGAACTGCTCGTCCTCGAGCGGACCGGCATCGACTTCCACGCCAAGATCCGGCACTGGCTCGACTCGGTGGCCGACGCGGTCCCCGACGCCCTGCGGGACCGGTACACCGAGCTCGACGCGCGGCTGACGGCCGGACACGCCCTCGCCTGGCGGATGGTGGCAGGACTCGACGCGGCCGGGCCGATCCGGTGCTGGCCGCCATGTCCAAGTGGTACGTCACCGAGCAGGCGCGCGAAGTGGCCCGGTTCTAGCCTCGAACTGCGCGGCAGGGACGGCCTGTTGACCAACCAGGACCGACGCGCCGGACCTCGGCCGCGTCGCGCGGGCGCTGCGCTACGCCCCGACGCTCACCCTCGCCTCGGGCACGTCCGAGGTGATGCTGCGCACCATCGCGACCTCGCACCTGGAGTTGCTGTGACGACCACGCTGACCGCTGCCGACCCGCTGAGCGACGTCTCCGCGCCCGAGCTGCGCCCGTGCTGCGCCGGCTCGGCGAACGCCCGCTGTCCGCCGAGGCGCGTCCGCCCAGAGGCGCCGTGTAGGGCCGCGCTGGCCCAGGCGGGCGCGCTGCACGACCCGCGGGACTCCTGCCCGTCGCCGAACTGCTGGGCGAGACCCTCTACCGCGGGCTACCTCGACACGGTGGCGGCCGTCGAGGCGCTCGCCGCGCTCCCCGCGCGGCCGCCGCGCGCACGGCGGAACTGCTCGACGCGCTGCGGGCGGGCGAGCTCGCGGCGGCGCTTCGGCCGGGCCCGACCGGCGCTTCGTGCGCTGCGCGGACCGGGCCAGGCCGACCTGCTGCTCACCGTGGACGGCGCCGCGTTCGGCGTCGCGTCGAGCTCGACTCGGCCGGAGCGTCCGGCTGACCGAGCGCGCCAGAGCCTCGGCGGCGAGCGGGCTCTTCACCGTCGAGGTGGCCGCCGGCAGTGCCGCTCGTGCTGTCCGGACGGCTCGCCGACCCCGCGCCCTGACCGACCGGATCCGCTCGGTCAGGCCGCCTGCCTGGCGGTCTGAGCCGCGCCTGGACCTCGCCACCGCGCACGCCCGCCGCTTAGGACCGCGTCTCGGCTTAAGCCGCTCGGCGCGCACCGAGTCCGCCTTCCGGCTCGCGGCGCTGGCACCGCCCGGCTCGAAGCCGTCCGCAGTCTGATCCACTGTGCGGACGGCCGCGCACGCGCTGCGCCTGGCCCGTGAACTCGCCGTGGACACCGCGACGGAGACGCTCCAGCTGCACGGCGCGTCGCGGGCTGCTCGACGAGGACGACGCACAGCTCTTCTACCGCCGTGCGTCCTCACCGAGTCCGCCCTGCGCCGATGACCGCGCCCACCCTGCCCACCGCGCCCCGGTCGAACGCGACCTGTGGATCCGGCAGTTCAGGCCCGCGCTGCCACGGGCGCCACGACTGCTGCACGTGCCGCACGCGGGCGGTTCGGCCGGCGACTACCTCCCCTTCTCCCAAGCCCTGGCACCGGAGGTGAGCGATCCTGGCCGTGCAGTACCCCGGCCGCGGGACCGGCGCGAGGAGCCGGCGGCCCGGTCCATCGCGCCGCTCGCCGACGCGCTCTTCCGTCTGCTGGACCCCGACACCACGCCCTCGCGCTGTTCGGCCACAGCATGGGCGCCGTCGTCGCCTACGAGCTGGCCCGCCGCCTGGAGGCCGACGGCCGCCCCGCGGCCCTGCTCGTGGCGCTCCGCCCGGCGCGGCCCGTTCCTGCCGCCAGGACCGGCGCTTCCACCACCTCGGCGACGACGCGGTCCTCGCCGAGGTGGCTTGCACCTGAACGCGCGGCGGACGGCCTTCCGCCGGAGCATCCGGGCCTCCTCAGGCTGGCGCTGCCCGCCCTCCGCGCCGACTTCGAGGCGAGTGGAGACCTATCGCGCCGCCCGGTCGCTCGCTCACCTGCCCGGTGATCGCCATGACCGGTGCCGGGGACCCGCGCGTGCCCCCGTCCGAGGCCGGTGCGTGGTCCGCGGTCACACCACCGCGCCCGCCGCCCACTGTCCGTGCCGGCCGGGCGGCCGCTCACCTCCTCGCCCGGGTCCACCGAGATCGCCGGCGAGCTCCGGCAGGCTCGCGCGGAGCCGAAGAGTACGCGTGATCTTGGGCGCGGAGCGGCCTTCCCGCTAATTGACCTGCGCCCAAACGCGGCTTCCGCGGAATTTCGGGCCGCGTTCGGCTCTCCTGCCGGGCCGGCCCGCGTCGCCTATGGCAACTTCAAGCCCTTCTTGAGCGCCTGCGAATAGGATTTCGCTCAATCGGCTCGACGGGCAGATCGACAGCCCTTGCCTGCAGTTGCCACCAGCCAAAGGTCATGTAGGGAGATGAGTGTGTCTACCGACAGTTCCGAGCGCCATGTCGTTGTGATCAACGAAGAGGAGCGGTGACTCGATCTGGCCCGACGGAAAAGAGATTCCGGCCGGCTGGCGTGCCGTGCTCGAGCCGACCGCCAGCGACGCAGTGCCTAGGAATACATCGAGGCGCACTGGACCGATAGCCGCGGCCGCTGAGTCTGCGCCGCGCGATGGCGGGCGAGAGCCGGCCGTCGCGAGCGCGCGCGGCTCCAGGAAGGATCGCCGTTCATGGAACGTGACGCACTCCACGGCCGGATTTCCGACCGGCCGGTCCGACGAAAGCGGATACGGGCCGGCCGTCTATTCGACCCGCAGAGTACGACTCCGCCGTCGTGGAGATTCTGGGACAGCCCTGGATCGGAAGACCCGGTTGCTGCACCGGATACTCGACGACGCCAGAAAGCAGGGCTGGTCCGTCGCGCACGCCGCGGCGGGCCCGCCGCCGGCGCCGCGCCCTATCAGTTGTTCTCCGACGCGTTCGACGAGATTTTCGCCGACCGGGCCGGCACGGTTCTGCGGAACCTGCCGATCGCCTGCCGGCAGGTGCTCGGCGGTGTTCCCCGCCCTGGACCTGACGGCCGGGCCCGCAGCCGCGCCCGGCCCGGTCGCGCCCGGCCCGATGGGATCGGCGCTGCGTCAGCGCGTGCGCGCGGGCTCACCGAGTCGAGCGGTCTGGCGCTCGCCCTGGACGACGTCCACTGGGCGGACCGGCCTCGCTCGACCTGCTGGAGAGCTCGTGCGCAGGCCGCCGACGCCCGCCTCGTCATCGTGGTCGCCCATCGCGACCGCCAGTCCCCGCTGCGCCTGCGCGGACTCTGGCGTCCGTGCCGGGCACGCACCGGATCGAACTCGGCCCCTGCCCGAGCCGGAGCTCGACGCGCTCCTGCCCGAGGGGACGGCCAGGCCGCTGCGCAGGGCCCTGACCGGCCGGGCGGGCGGCAACCCGGGGCTGCTCCTCGCCCTGGCGGCGGCGCCCCGCGCCTACGGCGGGACCGCGCCCGACGCCCCCGGACTCACCCCCTTCACCCGCTACCTGGAGGAGTTCCGCGCCGTGACGGGCGACGGCTGGCTCGTCGCGCAGTCCGCGGCGGTCCTCGGTGACGCGTTCACCCTCCAGGAGCTGCGGTCCCTCACCGAACTGCCCGCCGAGCGCCTCTCCGACGCCGTCGCCGAACTGCTGCGCGAGGACATCGTCAGGCCCGGCGAACTCGCCGACCAGTACCGGTTCCGGCACTCCCTGCTGCGGGCCACCGCCTACCACTCCACGAGTGAGCGGTGGCGGCTCGCCGCGCACACCGCGGCGACCGGGCTCCTCCCGCTGCCCGCCCCGTGCGCCCACGCCGAGGCAGCACCCGGACCGCACCGGACGCCGGTCGCCGACCGCGTCCGCTCGGGCCTGCTGCCACGACCGGCCGACCACCCCTGCGCGCCCGGGGACGGCACCCTCCTCTACGCGCAGCGGGTGCGCACCGGCAAGGCCCTGGTCGTCGCCGGACGGCCCAGCGAGGCCCTCGACGTCCTCGACCGGACCGCGTCGCCCGGCGCCGAAGTCCCGCTCGTCCTGCGGGCGGAGGCCGCCGAGTGGCGGGCCCGCGCCCAGCGCCTGCTGGGCCGCTACGCCCTGGCCGAGTCGCTGCTGGACGCGGTGCGGCCGGACGTCTCCGGCGAACCCGAGGCACTCGCCCTGATCGACCTGGCGCGGCTCGCGGCGGCGCTGGAGCGCGGCACCCCGCTGCCCGGCGGCGCCCCGCCCGCGGCGCACTGGGCCACCGACCGGTCCGACCCGCTGACCCGGGCGTACGCAGGGGCGCTGCTCGGTGCCCAGGACGTGGACGCGGGCCGCACCGCGCAGGCGACCGCCCGGCTCGACGGCGTGGCGGCCCTGCTCGACGGGCTCGACGACACCGTGCTCGTCGGCCGGCTCGACCCGCTGTACTGGCTGGCCAGGTCCCTGGCCCGGCTGGAGCAGGACGCGGCGGCCGCACGGCACTTCGAGCGGGGTCTCGGCATCGCCGCGGCCCACGAACTCGACCACCTGGTACCGCAGTTCGCGACCGGTCTCGCCGAGGTCAGGCTGCGGCTCGGGCGCGTCGACCTGGCGATCGAGTCGGGGCACCGGGCGATGCGCGCGGCGGACCGGATCGGCAGCGACTGCCTGCTGGCCGAAGCGGGGGCCGGGCTCGCCCGGGCCGCGTGGATCGGCGGCGACCGGGCGGCGGCCCTGCGCACGGCGCGGGAGGCGGCCCGGCGGGCGGAGGCGTGGCGCGAGCCGTGGGCGGACCGCGTGCGGCTGTCGCTGCTGGAGACGACCTTCGACACGGGCGACCAGGAGCTGTGCAGGGAACTCCTGTCGACCGGGACCGTGCGGCGTGCCGCCTCGTTCCCCGTCGTCTCGATGGTGCCCGCCGTCGCCGAGGTCCTCGCCCGTCTCGAAGGGGAACGGCGCGGTTCGGCGACCGAGGCGGGGCGGTGGGCGACGGTGGCCGAAGAGGCCGCGGGCCGGCTGCGGTTGCCGGGTGCGACGGGTCTGGCGCTGCTGGCGCGGGCCCACCACCACCGGGTCACCGATCCGCTCAGGGCCGCCGTCTTCGCGTCCAGCGCGGTCGTCACGCTGACCCGGGCCGGCCGGCCGCTCGACGTGGTCCGCGCCCATCTGGCCGTCGCGGCGGCCTGGGCGGGCATCGACTCCGCGGTGGCCCGCCGCCAGCTCGACGAGGCGCAGGACCTGCTGCGCGACCGTGGGGCCCACGGCTACCTGGACCACACCGACGACCTGGCCACGAGCGCGCCGGCCCAGTCGGCCGACGCCCGTCTCGCCCGGCTGAGCAGCCGGGAGCGGGAGATCTCGGTGCTGGTCAGCGACGGCTGCACCAATCAGCAGATCGCCCGCGCGCTGCGGCTCAGCCACAAGACCGTCGAGACCCACCTCGGCCGGATCTTCAAGAAGCTCGACGTCGGTTCGCGGGCCCAGGTCGCCACCTCGATCGGCCGGGCGGCCCGGTTCACCGACGCCCGGTTCGCCGACCGGCCGACGCCGGTCGGCGCCTCAGATCAGCTCGCGTAGCAGCTCACTGGCACCGGCCGCGATCGTGCCCGCCGAGGCATCGCGGTAGAGCCGGGCCGCCGTGGACTCGTCCAGGCACCCTTGCGCCCCGTGGAATTGGAGACAGACGTGAGCAGCCCGCACCGCGAGTTCGGTCGCCTTGAGCTTGAGCACGGTCGCCGTGCGGCTGTCCAGTTCGCCGCGGCTGTGCAACAGGGCCGCGTGACGGCCGTACTGGGTGACCAGTTCGTGGTCGGCCGTGAGCTCGGCGAACGCGTGGCGCACGACCTGGTGCCCGTACAGCGGGGTGTCCTTGACCCGGCGGCGGCGGATGTGACCGTTCAGCAGGTCGAGACAGTGGGCGACGCCGCCGACCGCGAGGAGCCCGGCGACCAGCCGCTCGAAGTCCAGGCCGCGGATCACGTGCATCAGCGCGTGGTCCTTGCGGCCGAGCACCCGGTCGTCGGGGACGGCGACGTCGTCGAGGACGACCGTGCAGATGTCGGCGGAACGCCAGCCCAGCATCCGCTGTGCGGTGCGCCGCACCCCCGGGGTGTCGGCGTCGATCAGCAGCAGGCTCGCGCCGGTCAGGCCCCGGCGGGGTGCCGCGGCCTCCTCCCGGGTGCGCACGAGCGCGACGAAGAACGACGCCTGCGAGCCGTTGGCGACGTACAGCTTCTCGCCGTCGACCAGCAGACCGCCGCCGTCACGGGGGCGGGCCCGGGTGCTGAGCCTGCTGAGGTCCGAGCCGGCGTCCGCCTCGGTGATGGCGAGCGCGGCGACGCGTTCGCCCCGGCGGGCCGGCTCCAGGTACGCCTCCTTCTGCTCGGGCGTGCCGAACAGGTCGAGGTACGAGGTGGCCATGTAGGCGTGCACGCCGATGCCGGCACGGACGCCCGCGTAGCCGGTGCGGCCCAGCTCCTCCAGGAGGATCGCGCTGTCGAGGAACGCCTCACCGTGGTGACCGAGGGCGAGCAGCCCCTCGGCCGCGAGGGCCTTCCACACGGCGGGATCGGGCCGGCCCTGTTCCTCCCACCGGTCGGCGTGCGGGAGGACCGTCTCCGCCAGCACGTCGCGCACCCGCGTACGGAACTCCGCGTGCTCCGGCGTCTCCCAGGAGGCGCCGCTCACTGCGCACCCCCTACGGCGTACTCCGTCACCAGAGCCTGCCGGTCCACCTTGCCGGTTCCGGACAGAGGGAGGGAGTCCCGCAGATGGATCGCCGTCGGCACCATGTAACCCGGCAGGTGCACGCCCAGGAACTCCGTGATCTCCTGCGCCGTGCACCGGTCGTCGCGCGGGACCGCGAACGCGATCAGTGTCTTCTCCCCCGCGCCGTTCTCGCCGACCGCCACGTGACTGAACCGCACTCCGGGGTGCCGGTCGAGGTGGTGGGCGACCTCGCTGAGTTCGATCCGGAATCCGTTGATCTTCACCTGGTCGTCAAGGCGGCCCTCGAAAACGACCTCGCCGTCCGCGCGCAGCCGCCCGCGGTCGCCGGTCCGGTACAGCCGTTCGCGGACCCCGTCGATCTCGCGCTCCACGAAGTGCCCGCGGGCCGCGTCGCGCGCGTCGAGGTAACCGGGCGAAAGGCCGGGACCTGCCAGGCAGATCTCGCCGACCCGGCCGGGCGGGCACAGGATGTCGCCGTCGACCACGTACAGCCGGGTGTTCTGCAGGGGGAGCCCGATCGGGAGGTCGGCGACGGACTCCGGCAGCCCGTCCAGGTCGAGCGGGGAGTAGGTGGCGAACGTCGTGCACTCGGTCGGGCCGTACACGTTGACGACCTTGCCGGGGCCGTAGCGGGCCACGGCCTTGCGCAGGTGCCGCATCGAGTGCAACTCGCCGCCGGTCAGGACGGTTTCGACCTGGTCGAGGGCGGCGGGCCCCTCGTCCACCACGGTGTTGAACAGCGCCGTGGTCAGGAAGACCACGGTGACGCCGTGCGCGGCGACGGTCCGCTTGAGCTCGGACAGCCGGATCCACGGCGACGGGTAGAGCACGCACGTCCCGCCGTGCAGCAGCGCGCCCCAGATCTCGAACGTCGCCGCGTCGAAGTAGACGGGCGCGAGCTGGAGGATCCTGGTGCGTTCGCCGAGCCGGGCGTACCGGGCGTCGAAGACCAGGCGGGCGATGCTGCGGTGCCGGATCGGCACGCCTTTGGGCCGGCCGGTGGAGCCGGAGGTGAAGTTGACATAGGCGAGGTCGTCAGGACCCGTCCGCAGCGCCGGGTCCGCCTCGACGGGCGGGACGTCCGGCGACAGGACGTCGAGTCCGGGGAACCGGCCGGCGACCGCCTCCGGTGCGTCGGTGACGAGGTGCGCGGCACCGGTCTGCGCGAGGACCGACCGGATGCGCTCGGCCGGCCAGCCGAGGTCCACCGGGACGTAGTGGCCGCCGCACTTGAGCACGCCGAGGATCGCGGCGATCAGCTCGGGCGAGCGCCCCACCCCGATCACGACGGCGGCCCCCGGGGCGACGCCGCGGCGCCGCAACTCCGCGGCGACCCCGTTGGCCGCCCGGTTCAGGTCGCGGTAGGTGATCACCCGGTCCCGGTGGACGAGCGCGGTCGCTTCCGGCAGGCGGGCGGCGACCGCCTCGAACAGCTCCTTGACGCCCCGGTCGTCGGGGTAGGGCACGGCGGTGCGGTTGATCCGCCGGTGCACGGCGAGCGCCACGTCGCCGCCGGTCAGCCTGTCCATGCCGAACTCCTGTCAGTCCAGGACCCGGGACCGGTCCCGGCTCGCCTGGATCGTCGCGGCGATCTCCTGGACCGTGCTGCGCTCGAAGAGGTCGTCGGGCATCAGGCTGTCCTCGCCGAACCGCTCCTCGGCCTTGGCGATGAGGCGGACCGCGGTCAGCGAGTTGCCGCCGCCGGCGAAGAAGTCGTCGCCGGGTGCCTCCACCAGCAGCCCCAGTTCGCGGCAGGTGTCCACGACCCAGGACTCGATCTCTGTGCTGGCCATCGAGTTGGCCTCCTATCGCGTGACGAAGGGACGACCGGTGACGGTCCGGTCGACGAAGCGGTTGTGTCCGTAGCCGTCCTTGCCGGCGACCAGGACGTTGCCGAACTTGTCGAGGCTGGCCTCGCCGCCGAACTCCACCAGCGCGTCGGAGTACGGGTAGACGCGGACGGACGTCGGCAGGTAGCGGGCCGCGAAGCCGAGGCGCATCTGGTCGGTCAGGCCGTTGTGCGGGTGCGAGGCGTGCATGAGCGTCGACCAGAAGACGATGCACTGGCCCTTGCGCATCTCCATCGAGACGGCCTTGGACTCGTCCGGGCTCCAATTCGGGTCCTTCTGGAGCTGCCGGTAGTCATAGCCGAAGAAACCGCGCCTGACGCCGTCCTTCTCCTTCTTGTTGATGGAATCCGCGTCGTATTCCATCACCTTGGACTCGTCGTAGTTCATCGTCTTGTGCGAGCCCGGGATGAACTGCAGGCAGCCGTTCTCGACGGTGGCGTCGGTGAACGCGGTCCACACGGTGATGGTGCCGCCGAACTCCGCGTCCTCGGGCCACACGATCTGCGGGTACTTCGAGCCGGCCACGTTGGAGAAGTTGTCGGCCTGGTGCCAGTCGGTGCCCTCGTCGCCCGGGTACTTGGGGAAGAACTCGGTGCGCCAGCAGAGCGCGTCGGGCCCGACCAGGCTGGTCACCGGCCCCACGATGCTGGGCTGGGTGATGTGGTCGGCCAGGAAGTCGACGTCGAGGTGACGGTCGTAGTTGGCCAGGTTGGTGGTGCCGGAGACGGCACCGCTCTGCTGGTAGATCGACGTCTTCGTGTTGATCAGCTTGGGCCGCAGCGCCTTCAGGCTGCGGTCCATCTCCTCCGGCTCGTACACGTCGAACGGACCGATGAATCCATTCTCGTTGAACTGCTCGATCTGAGCGTCGGAAAGCGCGAAATCCGATATCTGCTGAGCCATGACCCACCTTTTAGTAGGAGGTTTCATCTCGCCTCAAACAGGTGAACACGCCGCTGAGTTCACTGTCAAGGAATGCCTCTCGTTCCGAATTCGGAACGCCCGGCGCAAGACATAGAGGTTCCTTTTTCGGAACGGAAAGGAATGTGGAGAAGATGACCAAACCATTCGCCGTGGAGGTCGGGCGGCGTGTCAGAACGCTGCGACGGCTGTACGGTCTGTCGCTGTCGGAACTGGCCCAGCGGGCGTCGATCGGCAAGGCGACGCTGTCCGGTCTGGAAACCGGCACCCGCAATCCGACCCTCGAGACCCTCTACGCGATATCCACCCAGCTCCGCATCCCGCTGGCCGTCCTGCTCGCCGATCCCGATCCGGCGGGGCGTCCGGAGGAGGTGCACGGCACCGCGGTCTCCGCCACGCTCCTGGAGACGTTCACCGACCACGAGGCCACCTCGGAGCTGTACCGGATCCGCATCCGCCCCGGCATCACCCAGGTCTCCCCGCCCCACCAGCGCGGCGTCACCGAGCACTTGACCGTCTTCTCGGGCAGCGCCCGGGTCGGCCCGGCCCGCAGGCCGGTCGTGGTCCCGGCCGGCGGGCACGCCCACTGGCCCGCCGACGTCCCGCACATCTACACCACCGCCAACGGCGACGAGGTACACGCCTCGCTCACCATCCGCCACCGTCTCTGCGAGGCAGCCGTGACCTTTCCCCGGGCCACCGGCCTCAGCAGGCAGGAGGTGTCGTGACACTCCCCCGCCTAACGGCGGGGGCTTCCCGGCTCGCGCCGGGAAGCTTCCTGTTTCATCGCCGACTGCCCGTCCGGAGAACTCCGTTGAGGTCTTACACCAGCTCCGCAGGCCGATACCGCCAGTCCGGCGGCCAAAAGGTTCTTCGCTGCGTTCACGTCCCTGTCGTGGGTCGTGCCGCAGTCGCACGTCCAGGTGCGGACGTGCAGCGGCATCCTCTCCTGGAGAGTGCCGCAGGTGGAGCACAGCTTGGAGGAGGGGAAGAACCGGTCGACCGCGATCACTTCCCGCCCGTACCAGTCCGCCTTGTACTCCAGCAGCCCCCGGAACTGCGACCACGCCGCATCACTGATGGCGCGGGCCAGACTCCGGTTCCTGACCATGTTCCGCACGGTCAGATCCTCGATCACGATCGTTTGGTTCTCACGAACGAGTCGGGTGGTCAGCTTGTGCAGCCCGTCACGGCGCCGGTCAGCGATGCGGGCGTAGATCTTGGCGACCTTCTGCCGGGCCTTGCGCCGGTTGGCACCGTCGCCCTTGGCCTTCTTCGCCAAACGGCGCTGAGCCAGCGCCAGGCGTGCCCGGTCACGGCGCTCGTGGCGGGGGTTGGCGATC
>NZ_JASERH010000155.1:0-45062 GCF_030766975.1 Streptomyces sp. KL116D
CTCATCAAGCGACATCAACCCTGAGAAGCCGATCACGGTCGAGGCCATCAAGGGCCTCACCGTGCTGAAGGACCTCGTGGTCGACATGGACCCGTTCTTCCAGGCGTACCCGCGACGTCATGCCGTTCCTCGTCACCAAGGGCAACGAGCCGACGCGTGAGCGTCTGCAGTCCGCCGAGGACCGTGAGCGCTTCGACGACACCACCAAGCGCATCCTGTGCGCCGCGTGCACGTCGTCCTGCCTCGGTGTTCTGGAACGACGGCCAGTACTTCGGTCCTGCCGCGATCGTGAACGCCCACCGCTTCATCTTCGACTCGCGCGACGAGGCCGGGGAGCAGCGCCTGGAGATCCTCAACGACCAGTGACGGTGTGTGGCGCTGCCGCACCACCTTCAACTGCACGGACGCCTGCCCTGCGCATCGAGGTCACCAAGGCGATCCAGGAAGCGAGCGCGCGCTGATCACGCGCCGCTACTGACCTTCCGTGTCACACCTGCTGGTTCAGGGACCCCTGCTCCCTTCGGAGCAGGGTCCACGCCCGTTCTCAGCGGCGTATCTGGCTGAGGATCGGGGTCCGTGATCCTCGTGTCGTCGGCCAGCATCATCGCCTTGCTGAGCACCACCGCCAGGGTCCGGTCGCCCTCGAAGGGGAGGTAGCCGGCCTGCGGGCGGCGCCCCGCGCCGGACTTGGGGACGATGCACAGGTACTGGTCGGTCCGGCGTCATCAGGATGTTCCCCGAACCCAGGTGGATCTTGTACGTGTGCAGCTCTCCCTTGACGTGCAGGAAGCGGCCCTCGATCGTGCACCACCGGTCGGCGACGGCGAGCGGCACCAGCCGTTCGAGCAGCACGCGGCGGGTCTCCGCGCTCTGGTTCAGCTCACCGGAAGCCGTACGACGCCCAGTACTCGCGGGACCGGCCGCCGGGGCCGCCGTCCTGCCACGTCGGGTCGTTGCCCACACTGGCCACGCCCACGAACAGGGTCCACGTCGCGCAGGACTCTCGGACAGGACGAGCGGCGGGACGTCGGTGAGCGGCAGCGGCTCGACGGGGTCCGCGCCGTCGCTGCAGCCACTGCGGTACTCGCCGCCGTAGCAGTGCGCCGAGTTCTCCGGGGCGCCGATCGGGTAGAAGCGGACCTGGTCGGTGCGCAGCCGCAGATAGCTGCCGGACTCGGTGGTGTCCGTGCCGTACCCCTCCCCGTCCCCCTCGATCCAGTACTGGGCGCGCAGCCCCCACTGCGGCAGCTCGCGGGTGGCGGGCGGCGCCTCGTCGTCGACGCACAGCCGCAGCTTGCGCGCCAGCCGCGGACCGCGGCGAGGGAGTGGAACTGGTGCTGGCGGACGATGTGCGCCGCGAACCGGTTCGAGTACGTGCCCGTCGTGCGCTCGGCGTCGGTGAGCAGGTACACCTCGCGGTGGGCCTGCTTGAACGGCTGGGTGATCGCGTGCCGCTCCAGCCAGTCGCGCCAGGCGACGATCTCGGCGGGAGCTCGCGGTCGACGGGGGTGCCAGAGGGTGACCCTCGGTGCCGTCCGCCACCGGGTCGTCCGTGAGGGTCCGCAGGGCGCCGTCCGCGTATCCGGCGGGCGTGCCGTCGACCGTCCACAGCAGGCGGCGGGCGAGGGTGCCGACCAGCGGGTGGTCCAGGTAGCGCTCGCGCCAGGTGGCGTACGGCCAGCTGCGCCGGGCGAGGAACTGCCGGTCGAGGCGCTCGGCCTGGGCGCTGAGCATCTTGTCGATGTCCTTGGCGGCGGCCTTCAGTTCCTTGAGCTCGTCGGGGTGGTCGCGCTTGACGGCGGCCGGGACGGACTTGACCGCCTGTGCCGCTCGCGCCGCGCCACGCAGCGTGGGCCTCGGCGCCGCGGACCTCCAGCAGGGCGGCGCTGTCGCCGAGTTCGACCTCGAGGCGTCCGACCTCGGTCAGCCGTAGGCGGGCACGGCCAGCTCCTCGATCTCCTCACGGGTGAGGCCGAGGCAGCGGCGCGGGCTTCGAGGGCGGTGTCGAGGAGCTTGAGCGCGCCCCTTGTACGTGACGCGGGTGCCGAGCCGGGCCAGCTCGGCGGGGCGGCTTTCGCCGTCGATGCGCGCCAGCGCGTTGACCCCGCGTTGGCCACGCTTGGGGTTGACCGGCCGAGCCCTCGAGACCTTCTTGAGCGCGGTCTCGACGAGGGCGCCGAGGGGGCACGGGCGAGTGTCCGCGGGGGCGGGCAGCAGCGCGGGATCCAGGTGAGGGCGCGCAGGGCGTCCGTGTTGTACGCGTCGAACGTCGCGTTCGGGGTCGGCGCCCCAGCCGCGGTGCAGCAGCGGGCGGGTGCGGGGGCCGGCCCACGAGCCGCAGCCAGTGCGTCAGCCGCTCCCGGACCGCTTCGGTGTCGAGCGGCTCGATCAGCGCTGCGCGGCCGCGTCCCACTTGGCGGAGGGCGGGCGGCCGAGGCGGTCCTGGCGTGGGCGAGCAGCCACGCCACCCGTGCCGCGTTCGGCGACGTCGGCGAGGGCGGCGTCGGCCCAGGCCTCCGCCGGGGTTCAGCACGGGGTCGGTCAGTCGTCTCACGAGTGCTCCGAGTCCCTCGGGGACCCGCCACCGGGTCAGGCAGGTGCGCGCGGACGACCGCGACGAACTCCCCGGGGCGGGCAGCTCGTGCCCGTCGGCCAGTTCGAGCTCGGCGAGCCCGGAGCAGCTGGCGGTCGTCGTAGTGGACGTCCCTGCTCGGCGGCGAGCCGGATCAGGGGCGGGGCGCAGGTCCTGCGGACCGCCCGGCTCCCCGGTGCGCACCTCGCCGATGGCGCCCAGCAGCGCCACGATCGAGCGGCGCCCGGCCGCGCCCCCGTCCAGTTCGACGTACCGCCCGGCGAGCGCGTGCACCAGCCGCGCCCGGTACTCGTCCGCGCCGCGCAGCGCGTCCACGACCTTTGCGGCCCAGGTGACCCCAGTGGTCGTCGGCCATCGCGCCCAGCGCGAGGGAGTTCGGGCACGAGGGCCCTTCGGTCTCGCCCGCCCCGATCAGGTCGAGGATCACGTCGACCAGGAGCGCGTACTCCGCGGGTGACTCGATCATCAGCCACCCACCAGCGCGACGAGCTTCAGAAAGGTCACCTCGACGCCGAGCGGCAGCTCGATCTCCTCGTCCGGCTCCGTCACCTGGCGGTCGCCGACCAGCACCAGGAACCCGTTCCCCTCGAACGCCGCCAGGGCGCGGGCCGCCTGTGCCTCGGGGTCGATCCGGCGCGGCGTGCGCAGCGCGTACCCGTTCAGCACGCGCTCCGCGTCCTCGGGCTGGACGAGGCCCTGGAACACCTGGGGAGCGGGACCGCGCGTTGAACTCCGCGACCCTCCTGGAAGACCCTGCGCCGGATCAGCTCCCGCACCGTGAGCCGCTCCTCGGCTATCTCCAGGCCGAAGGCGGGCCCTGCCCCCTGATGTCGTCTCGTCGACGAACGTCACCATTCCCATGCCGAGGACAGTAGGGCCGGGCACTGACAATCAGCCGGCGGCGCCCGCCGTGACGCGCCCCCGCTCGAAGAACGTCTCCAGGGACACGGTGGCCTGCGTCCCGCTGACCCCTCGATCGCGTACAAGCGCCGCAGCACGTCCTGGAGTTGCCCGGTGGTGGCGGTGCGGACCTTGACCAGGACCGAGGCGCTGCCCGCGATGACATGGGCCTCCACGAGTTCGGGGATCGCCGCGAACGCGTCCGCCGACTCGCCCATCCACGCCGACGACTCGACCATCACGAAGGCGAGGACGCCCTGGCCGAGCAGCGGCCGGGTCCACGTCGACGGTCGTGCACCGGATCACGCCCCGCTCGCGCAGCTTCCGCACGCGCTCGTGCGCGGCGCCCGCCGAGAGGCCCGCCTCCTGCCGAGGGCGGCGTAGGAGGTGGTCGCGTCCTGCTGGAGCGCCGCGATGAGCCTGCGGTCGATGTCGTCCACGATCTGCATGGCGCAACCGTATCCCGTTCTGCCATAGTCGTCATCGACGGGATGAGATTCAGCACCGCACCCGTAGAGGATGATCGTCCATAGATACCGTCCCCGTGATCGTACGAGATCTGGACGAGCGCTTCCGCACCGGACGCTGCATGAACGGCGACGACCGGATGCAGGGTCCTGCACACCGGCGGCCGCTGGGTCGAGGGGCCCGTCTACCTGCCCGCCTGGCGGCAGTTGATCTGGAGCGACATCCCGAACGACCGGCTGCTGCGCTGGGACGAGACCAGCGGCGCGGTGAGCGTCTTCCGCCTCCCGCCGGGCGCACCAACGGCAACACCCTGGACCGCGAGGGCCGGCTGATCAGCCGCGAGCAGGGCGGCCGGCGTGACCAGGACCGAGCACGACGGACGGATCACCGTGCTCGCCGACCGCTGGGAGGGCAAGTGGCACTGAACAGCCCGAACGACGCGGTGGTGCGCTCGGACGGCTCGGTGTGGTTCTCCGACCCGGACTTCGGGATCACCAGCGACTACGAGGGGTTCCGCGCGGAGTCCGAGATCGGCGCGAACAACGTCTCACCGGATCGACCCCGACAGCGGCGAGGTGCGGCTCGTCGCCGACGGCTTCGGGGCGCCGAACGGGCTGGTGTTCTCGCCCGACGAGAGCAGGCTGTACGTCTCCGACACCCGGTCGGGCGTGATCCGCGAATTCGACGTGCGCGAGGACGGCACGCTCTCCGACGGCAAGGTCTTCGCCGAGATGCGGGACGGTACGGGCGGTTCGACAACATCCGCTTCGACGACGGCGGACGCCTGTGGGCCGCCGCCATGGACGGCGGCGTGCACTGCTACGACCCGGACGGCACCCTGCTCGGCCGGCTGCTGACGCCGGAGCCGGTCGCCAACGTCGCGTTCGGCGGGGCCAAGAACAACATCATGTTCCTGGCCGCGTCGACCTCCGTGTACTGCCTGATGACCGCGGTGACCGGGGGCGCCACGGATTCGCCGATGAACAGATGAGCGGGAATGTGCCCGATTCATGGCTAATCTGACGTTATGTCACCTCAGCTGGCTCCGGGCATCCTCGGCTTCGACAACGTCCTGCTCCCCGTCGGGGACCTGCCCGAGGCCGTCGCCTTCTACGAGCGCGCCGGGTTCCCCGTGAGTTCCGCCTCGACGAGGCCGGGATCGCGCTGCTCGGCGTGGGCAAGGAGACGCCGGGGCTGCTGCTGCGCGCCGAGGACGACTACGGGCACCGCCCGCCGCCGTGGCCCGCGGCCCGGCTGTGGCTGGAGGTGCCGGACGCCCGCGCCGCCGCCGACGCCCTGACGGCGGCGGGCGTCGAGCCCCTCGACCCGCCCTTTCTCCACCTCCACCGGGTACATGTCGTCGAGTTCGCCGACCCGTGGGGCAACGTCATCGGGTTCACCGACTACCCTCAAGCGCCCGGAGCTGGCGCGGAGTTGAGGGTTCCGCTTCCCCTCCGAACCACCCCGGAACCACCCTCCGAACCACCCCTCTGAGACGCCCGTCACGTACGACAACTCTCGCTTGAACGTGTTCAAAAACAGGTCTACATTCATGCCTGTCAGCGTTTTTGAACGCGTTCAGGGAGGGTGGGGCATGGACCTCACAGTTGTCGCTTACGTCGTCTACCTCGTCGTCAGCATCGGTCTGACCATCTGGGTGGCGCGCACCCTCAGCCGTAACGGCAGGGATCTTCCTGGCCGACGTCCCTGCACGGGAACGAGAAGCTCGCCGACGCCGTGAACCACCTCCTGGTGGTGGGCTTTTACCTGGTGAACCTCGGGTTCGTGGCGCTCTACCTGAGCGGCGACGAGGACATCGCCACCACCCGCGAGGTCTTCGAGGCCCTCTCGACCAAGCTCGGCGTCGTCCTCCTCGTGCTCGGCGTGATGCACCTGGGCAACGTCTACGTCCTCAACAAGATCCGGCGGCGCGGCGTCATGGAGCGCGAGCAGCAGCCGCCGGTCCCGCCGCAGGGGGTGGGGCCGCCCGGTGGCCGGGGCGTGACAGCGGTGGGAGCCCCGCGGGGGTGGCCGAGGACCGGGACGCCCGGGGGACGTCCCGGTCCGCCGGCTGACGGTGCTGTACGACGCCGAGTGCCCGCTCTGCACGTACCTGCGGAACTGGCTGGTGAAGCAGCGCCAGTTGGTGCCGCTGGACCTGGTGCCCGCGGGACACTCCGGGCCCGGGCGCTGTTCCCCCGGCCTCGACCACGCCGCCACCCTCAGCGACATCACCGTCATCGGGGACGGCGGGCAGATCTACCGCGGCGCCGCCGCCTGGATCGTCTGCATGTGGGCCCTGCGCGACCACCGAGGCCACGGCCCACCGGATGGTCACACGCCCGCCGGGATGAAGATCGCCAAGCAGGTGGTGCTGGGCGCCGCCAGGTACCGGGAGCACACCCGGGACCGGCAGGCCGGGGCGGCGCCTACCGCAGGGCGGACGGCTGGACGTACGACCCGAAGGACTGGCTGGTTTACGAGGCGTACGGCTACGGGGACGAGCCGCCCGCCTGTGACAGCTCCTGCCGCCCGGGCGATTAGGGCTCGGGGACCGTGGCGGCAGAGAAAGCCGAGAGCAAGGGCGCGAAGAGCGAGCAGACGCGCGCGCTGATCCTGGAGACCGCTGCGGCTCTTCCGGGAGCGGGGCTACGACAAGACCACGATGCGGGCCATCGCCCAGGAGGCCGGGGTCTCGGTCGGCAACGCGTACTACTACTTCGCGGGCAAGGAACACCTCATCCAGGGGGTTCTACTGACCGGATCGCCGCGGAGCACCAGGCGGCGGTCCGGCCCGTGCTCGACACGGAGCACCGATCTGGAGAAGCGGCTCGCGGGCGTGCTGCGGGTGTGGCTGGAGATCGCCGAGCCGTACCACGAGTTCGCGGCCCAGTTCTTCAAGAACGCGGCGGGACCCAGAGTCCCCGCTCAGCTTTCTCACCGGAGTCGGAGCACGCGCGGGAGGCCGCGATCGACGTGCACCGGGAGGTGCTGCGCGGCTCCAGGCGAAGGTGCCGGCCGAACTCGCCGGGATACTGCCCGAGTTGATGTGGCTGTCCCAGATGGGCCTCGTCCTGTACTGGGTGCTCGACAGCTCGCAGGACCGTGAGCGCAGCCGGCGGCTCGCCGAGCGGGGGCCCGGCTGACCACCCGGGGCGTGGCCCTCGCCCGGTTCCGTGCTGCGGCCGCTCGTCCTGGAGGTGCACGAGCCGTTCACCGACTCTCCTGCCGGGATGACCTCGCCCCCTGGGCCCTGACGGCCGGCGCCGGGACCCTCTTACCCGGTCCTCAGCGAGGGCCGGTACGGTCACGGGATGCCCGGTACCACTCGCACTCCGCCCCGCTCAGCCGTCGCCGCCCTCGGTCTGGGCCTCGGCGCGAGCGCCGCTCCGCCCTGCCCGCGCAGCGGGCCTCCGCCGCGAGCGCGGTCGGCGGGGAGCGGCTCGCCGCCTCCGGGGTGCAGGTGCGGCGCGGCGCGGGGGCGCCGAAGCTGCCGGCTCGCCGCGAAGGCGTGGCTGATCGCCGACGACGACAGCGGCGAGGTGCTCGCCTCGTACGACGCCCACCGTGCGCTGCCGCCCGCCTCCACGCTCAAGATGCTCTTCGCCGACACGGTCCTGCCGGAGTTCGCGCACGACCTGAGGCACAAGGTGACCGCCGAGGACCTGGCGGGCATCCCGGCGGGCTCCAGCCTCGTCGGCATCCAGGCCGGGACCACGTACACCGTCCACCAGTTGTGGCAGGGCGTCTTCCTGCGCTCGGGGAACGACGCGGTGCACGTGCTCGCCTCGATGTACGGCGGCGTCGACAAGACCGTCGCGGCGATGGTGGGCCCGCGCCGAGGACCTTCAGGCGGGCGACACGCACGTCGTCAGCCCGGACGGCTTTCGACCACCCGCAGGTCTCGTCCGCGTACGACCTCACGCGCTGCTCGCCCGCGCCGGACTGCGCAGCAAGGACTTCCCGCGGTACTGCGCCACGAAGGTCGCCGACTTCCTGCGGGCGGCGGCAAGACGTTCCAGATCCAGAACACCGACCGTCTGCTGACCGCAGGGCGTCACCCCGTACGAGGGCTGATCGGCGTCAAGAACGGCTACACTCGCACGCGGGCAACACCTTCACCGGCGCCGCGACCCGCGACGGCCGCACCCCGCCTCGTCACCGTGATGCACCCCAAGGCGGGCTACGAGGCGGTGTACGAGGAGACGGCCGCGCTGCCGACTGGGGGTTCGCGGCCGGTGACACGGTGCGGGCCGTCGGCGAACTGGTCACGCCGCTGAGCGAACAGCCGAAGAAGGCGGCCGCCGCGTCCCGGCGGCGGGCGCCCCGGCCGCCGCCGTGAAGTCCGGCGGCGGCGAGGGCTGGGCGCTCGGCGGATCCGCCGCGGTCGCGGCCCTCGCGGGCGCGGACTGCTGGCCCCGCCGCCGGGCGCGACCGACCGGCAGGCGACGGCGTAGGTTCCGCCGCCGGTCCTACGGCGTCGCGTCCACTTCGTCCGGCAGTTCCACGTCGTACACCAGCTGCTCGCCCACCGTGATGTGCCGGGCCAGTGGCGCCAGTTGACGGTCCGTCACCACCAGGACGTACGCCCCGGGCTCCGGCACGGACACGATGTACGACCCGTCGGCGAGCGAGCTGACCCGGTCCAGCTGGCGGCCGCCGCGCGAGATGAGGGTGACCGTGGCGCCGGCCAGCGGGTCCCCGTCCGGTGCGCGCAGGAACCCGTGCACCACGGTCGGCCCGCCCGGCCGCTCCACCGCGGGCGGCGCGGCCTGCGCGGGCACGGCGGCCTCCCGCGGCTCCACCGCCAGATGCGGCAGCCGGCGCTCCAGCCAGGTGGGCAGCCACCAGTTGGCGCGGCCGAGCAGAGTATCGCGGCCGGCACCAGCGCCGTCCGCAGGATGAACGCGTCCAGCGCGACCGCCGCCGCGAGCCCGATCCCCGCCATCGCGCCCTCCATGTCGCCGCTCAGCACGAACGCGGAGAACACGCACACCATGATCAGTGCCGCGCAGTTGATGACCCGGCTGGTCTCGGCGAGACCGACCCGCACCGCCCGCGCGTTGTCCTTCGTGTGCACCCACTCTCGTGCATCCGGCTCACCAGGAACACCTGGTAGTCCATGGAGAGGCCGAACAGCAGCGACAGCATGATCACCGGCAGGAACGCGGTGATCGCCCTTCCTTGCCGAGGCCGAGGGCCTCCGCCCCCAGCCCCACTGGAAGACCGCGACGAGGACGCCGACGGAGGCCGCCGCCGCGATCAGGTTCATCAGCGCCGCCGTCAGCGGCACCACCAGCGAGCGGAACGCGATCAGCAGGAGCAGGAAACCGAGCGCGATGATCGTGCCGACGAAGTACGGCAGCCGGTCCCCGGTCACCGCCGCGAAGTCCTTGAACACCGCGGTCACCCCCGCCGACGTGCGCCTCGACCCCGGCCCGCGGGATCACGTCGTCGCGCAGCCGGTCGATGAGTTCGTCGGTCTCGACGGACTGCGGCGAGGTGGTGGGCACGACCTGGACGACGGAGACCCCAGTTCGCGGGCTGGCAGCGGCGCGACCTGCGCGACGCTCCTCGGTCGTACGGATGCGCGCCGCGAGGTCCGTGGCGTCGGCGCCGCCGGGGACGACGACCTGGAGCGGGCCGCTGAAACCGGGCCCGAAGCCCTCCGCGAGGAGGTCGTAGGCCCGCCGCGTGGTCGTCGACTCCCTTTGTGGTTGCCCTGGTCCGTGGCGCCGAGGGCGCAGCGAGAGCACCGGGATCGCGAGGACCAGCATGACGACGACGGCCGCCGCGCCGACGGTCCGCGGCCGCTTCTGGACGAACGCCGACCAGCGCGCCGCGAGACCGCTCGCCTCCGGCGACTCGGGGCCGTCCGCGGCCAGCCTGCGGCGCTGGCGGCGGCTGAGGACGCGCGGCCCGAGCATCCCGAGGGAGGGCGGGCAGCAGCGTGATCGCGGCGAGGACGGAGAGCACGACCGTCAGGGACGTGGCGACGACGACGCCGTCGAGGAAGCGCATGTTCATCACGAGCATCCCGGCGAGCGCGATGCAGACGGTGCCGCCCGCGAACAGCACGGCGCGCCCGGAGGTGTTGAGCGACTGGACCGCCGACTCCTCCCGGGTCCAGGCCCCGCTGGATGCCGCGCCGGTGCCGGGTCACGATGAACAGCGCGTAGTCGATGCCGACGCCGAGCCCGATCAACGAGCCGAGCAGCGGGGCGACTTCGGGCACGTTCCATGACGTGGCTGAGCAGCGCCGTCGACATGAGCCCCGTACCGACGCCCATGATCGCGACGACGATGGGCAGCACCATCGCGAACAGCGAGCCGAACGCCAGGAACAGCACCACCGCGGGCGGCCACGATGCCGACGGCCTCCGACAGACCCTGCGGCGGCTCCTGGACGCGGGTGATCGCCTGCCCGCCCAACTCGACCTGGAGGCCGCCGCGTTCGACCGCCTGCGCGCGGTCGACGACGTCCTGGACGAGCTCTTTGGGCACCTCGTTGGCCTGCTCGGTGAAGGTCACCTGAGGGAAGGCGATGGTGCCGTCCCGGCTGATCTGGCCCGGCGCCTTCCCCGTACGGCCCGGTGACCTCGCCGACGCCCTTCAGCGCGGCGATGTCCTTCAGCGCGGGCTCGATCCTGGACCGTACGGCCGCGTCCCGCACGGAGCCCTCGCCGGTCTTCCATACGATGGTGTCGGTGTCGCCCGCGCTCTCCGGGAAGGCCTTCGCCATCAGGTCGTACGCGGTCTTGGAATCGGTGTCGGGCAGGGAGAACACGTTCGAGTAGTCGGTGCCCGCCACGGTGCCGCCGGGCCCCCGAGGCCGAACAGCGCCCCCAGCCACAGCAGCAGGACCACGATGCGGTGCCGAAAGCACCACCGTGCCAATGCCGTCACGTCGCTCGCTCCTTGTCGATCGTCGGGTGGCCGTCCCCCGGGCGTGGGCCTCAGCATCCGACGGCGGGGCCGCGGAACGCCGCGCCCCGCCCATGACTCTCAAGGAACTCCAAAACGGACAGGGTCGGCCGGATCGGCGACGAGGCCGATACTTGGCTCATGACGGTCAACGGCACGGACCCTGAACAGGAAACCCCTGAACAGGCGCCCGCGACGGTGCTGCTCGCTCGAGGACGAGCCGAGCATCGCCGACGTCTCCGCGATCGCGCTGCGCTACCACCGCTTCGAGGTCGCGACGGCGGGCACCGTGCGCCAGGCCCTCGCCCTCACCGAGCGGACCAGGCCGGACGTGGCCCTGCTCGACATCATGCTGCCGGACGGCGACGGCCGGGCCCTCGGCCGGGAACTGCGGGCCCGGCAGCCCGACCTGGCGCTGGTGTTCCTCACCGCCCGCGACGCGCCCGCCGAGGTCGTCGGCGCACTCGGCTTCAGCGACGACTACATCACCAAACCGTTCAACATCGACGAGGTGATAGCCCGGATCCGCGCCGTGCTGCGCCGCACCCGCGCCACCGACGTCCCGGCCGCAGCGGCCCCCGCTGACCTACGGCGACCTGGAACTGGACGAGGCGACGTACACCGCCCACCGGGCCGGCCGCACCGTGCAGCTGACCCCGACCGAGTACGCGCTGCTCCGCTTCCTCGTGCGCAACGGCGGTCGGGTCGTCCCCAAAGAACAACTCCTGCGCCACGGGCGGCAGTTCGAGCACGCGGCCACCGCCGAGTCGACGGTCGTCGAGCACGTACATCAGCTATCTGCGGCGCAAACTCGACGCGCTCGGCCCGCCGTTGATCACGACCCGGCGCGGCGTCGGCTACGAGCCTCGCGGCGGCGACGTGAAACGGCGGCGGCACGGCTCCCGCACTCGCTGCGCGCCAAGCTCACCCTCACGAACGTGGCGCTGGTCGCGCTCGGCATCGCCGCCGCGACCGCGGTCAGCCTGATCTCCATGCGGCACTACCTGCCTCGACAGCATCGACCAGGAACTGAAGTCGTCCCGCACCTCGATCCAGCACACCGGCATCACCCTCAAACAGGTCCAGGCGCTCAGCGAACTGGGCATCGCTCCTCGACAAGATGCAGCCGTCCGACGAGGGCGGGCAGGTGGGCGGGCTGCCCGGCGCCAAGTCGCTGTTCGTCGCCGTCGACGCCGACGGCGATCCCGTCGCCGTCGGCACCCTGCGGCCGACGCAGCGCAACGCGCCCTGGCCGACGCCGTCGACGACCCGCGGGCCCTCGCCCGCGACACCTCCGTGCGCGATCTGACCTCGACGACGATCCATTCCGCGTCGTCGGCGCCCATCTCGCCGACGACACCACCGTCCTCATCGCGACCTCCACGGCCGATCTGCAGTCCGGCATCCGCAAGGTGCTGCGGCTCGATCTCGCCCTTCGGCATCGCCCTGCTGACGCTGCTGGCCGTGCTCACCATGATCGGCGCGCACCGGAGACTGCGCCCCTGGAGGACATGGTGGAGACCGCGTCCAGCGATCGCCGAGGGCGATCTGACCCGGCGGGTGCCCTCGCGCCGCGACCCCGTCCAGGAGACGGAACGCTCCCGGCTCGCCCTCAACTCGATGCTGCACCAGGTCGAATCGGCCTTCGAGACGCGCGAGCGCACCGCGTCCCAGCTGCGCCGGTTCGTCGCCGACGCCTCGCACGAACTGCGCACCCCGCTGTCGGCGATCCGCGGCTACCTCCAGCTCTACGACAGCGGGGATGCTGCGCGACCCGGAGGAGCGGGCCCGCGCCTGGCAGCGGGGTGCTCGCCGAGGCCGACCGGCATGCAGCGGCTCGTCGACGAACTCCTCACCCTGGCCCGCCTCGACCCAGCATCCCGAACTCCGGTTCAGGAACGTCGACGTGAGCCGGCTGGTGCGGGACGCCGCGGACGACCTGCGGGTGCAGCAGCCGGACCGGCCGGTGACCGTGACCGCCGACGGGGCGGTGCTGGTGCAGGGGCCGACGAGTCGGGGCTGCGCCAGGTCCTGGGCAATCTGCTCGGCAACGTCCGCGTGCACACCCCCGTGGAGGCGCCGGTCGCCCTGGCCGTCACCAGGGAGGCCGGGGTGGTCCCGGCTGACCGTCGCCGACGGGGGCCCTGGCCTCGCCGCGGACGACGCGGCCCGCGTCTTCGACCGGTTCTTCCGGGCGGGCGGGGGCGGCAGGCAGCGGACTCGGAATGGCGATCGTGCACGGGGTGGTGGCGGCCCACGGGGGGCGAGGTGTCCGTCCGGACGGAGCCGGGCGCGGGGTTCACGGTGACCGTGTACCTGCCGGTGGGAAGGCCGGCGGCCACGGAGGGGCGCGACCTGCGGAACGGTCGGGGCCTACGGAGGGGGCGCGACCTGCGGAACGGTCAGGGCCTACGGAGGGGGCGCGACCTGCGGAACGGTCGGAGTCCTCGCAGAGGTAAGGGTCTGCGGAACGGTCGGAGTCCTCGCAGAGGTCGGGGTCTGCGGAGGGGGCTAGGGGGCAGGGCCCGGCTCCTTGGAACCCGGTCAGGGAACGCACCAGCGCCCACACGGTCTTGCCGTAACGGCCCCGGTGCCACACGCCCCACGCCCTCGGCGAGGGCGTCGACGAGATGCAGGCCGCGGCCGCCCTCGTCCTCCGCGGTGCGCGGAGGTCTGACCTCGGGATCACCCGTCGACTCGTCGGACACCTCGATGAAGCACGAGCCTTCGCGAGTACCGTCACTGCGACTCGAACTCGCGCTCACGCACGGGCCCGTGCCGTACCGCGTTCGTCGCCAGTTCCGACACGAGCAGGATCGCGATGTCGAGCGCGTCGGCCGGTCCCGTATGACCCCAGACCGCCAGATGATCGCGCACGCGCAGCCGCGCAACTCCTACCGAGGCCGGGTGCCGCGGCAGTCTGAACGCACTGCGTCGCAACACACGTAGCCACCTCCTCCCTCCGCCTGTTCGGAGCCCCCCTACCCGGGTCCACGCACACGGTGAACGCAGGTTCGGACATAGGGAACAGCGCCAGTCCCGACACTCTCCGTGTCGCGGCGGTCACAGTTCTCCGACGCTATTCGGCCAGATCCGGCCGGGCCCGACGGGCCCCCGCAGCCCGTCCGGCACCCCGGTCAGATCCAGCTCAGGGCTCCCAGAGCCGGAACGCCGGTTCCGTCGGACAGGTACTGGCCACCCGTGATGTCGTTCGTGCTCAGCACGTACTCCCTGCAGCTGCACAGGGGGATGATCGGGACGTCGTCGGCGACGAGTTGCTGGAGCCGACGAAAGTCCTTAGAGGTGTGCGACTGCGATCCTCCGTACTGTTGACTCGCCTGGATGAGTTCGTCTACGGGCTTGCTGCTGTAACCGTTGTGCATCCCGGATCCGGTGCGCACCAGCTGCTGCCGTGAACGTGTCGGGTCGGGGAAATCGGGCAGCCAGCCGACCGCGTACGCGTCCAGTTTCGCCGTGTGGCGCTTCCTGGAACTCGGCCCAGTCGTAGCGATACTTTCGTCGCCACCTCCGAACAGGCCCGACCTCCTCCAGCTGCCGCCGGATCTCCTGGGCCTCCGCCCTTGGACGCGGCGCCGCGCGCCCAGTACGCGAATCCTCGAACCGGACCGGCGTCGCTCGCCCCCGGCCCGCTGCAGCAACGCCCGGGCCCGCGCCGGATCCTGCTTCGTACGCGTCGAAGAACGCGGTCGTGTGCCCGGTGATGCCGCGCGGGATCACGGAGAAGAGCGAGGTCGACCGTCCCTTTGGTACGCCGACTCGACCAGCTCATCCCGGTCGATGAGGGCGGCCAGCGCCTGCCGCACCCGCCGGTCGTGCAGCGGTTTGCCCGCCCGACGTTCAGGACGAGGTTGCGCGTCTCGGCACTGTCGGCCTCGGTGAGCCGCTGGTCCGGGTCGCTGGGTGGACGGCAGGCCCGCGAGCAGCGCCGGCGGCAACTGGCGCGCCGCGACGTCGATCGATGCGTGCCGCTTCCACGCCGACCCAGAGCGGCGGAGTCGCTTTGAAGCCGCTGGACGGTCGCGTGGTCCGGCACCTTCGCGGGGCCCTGGTAAGCGGGAGTTGGGCACGAGCGTGGCCCGGCCGCCCGGGCTCCGTACGACTTCAGGTGTACGGGCCGGTGCCGCCGACGTCGTTGCCGGAGCGCAGGGCGTCCTCCCGGGCGAACGTTCCGGTCGACGATGGCGCCCGCGCCCGTGGCGACGCTTGGAGGAAGGTGGCGTCCGGCGAGGAGAGGTGGAAAGGTGACGACGCGGCCGCTCGCCTCCACCGAATCGAGGCGTGTCGCGAGGAGGACGCGGGACCGACCGGCGTGATCTTCCTGACCCGGTCGAAGGAGTACCTCACGTCCAAGCGCGGTCATCGCGCGACCGCTCGGGAAAGCGCACCCCGGCCCGCATCTCGCAGGCGGTAGACGCGCAGGCCCGACCCGACGGAAACGGCGAGCTCTGCGCGGCGTCCCGGCACGAGGACGTGCCGCCCGCGTCAGAGGTCAGCAGTGACTGGAACACATTGCTGTACAGCGCCCACGAGCTCATCGCGTCGTACGGCGCCTCGCCCGGATCGAGCGGCGTGCACGGCGTCCGTCGTCCCGACGGCGACCGGCTTTGCGCTGCGCTCGCTCCTGCGGCAGCAGCTGCCGCCAGCCGCCCAGGCCACCCGCCGCGACGAGCACCATGCAGGCGTCGCGATGAAGTCCTGCCAGCGAACCGTGCGCACGTCGAGTCCCTCCCCCGCCACTCCCCAGTGACGAGGCTCACTGAATCACGGGAGTTTGAGGTGTAGAGGGACTGGGTGAGTATTCGAGGTGCGAGACGTTCCGAGGGGATACGCGCAGGTGCAACCGGGTTTCCGGCCCTCTTTCACCGGGGCCTGGCGGCGGAGCCCGGGCGGGTACGGGATCATGCCGGGACCGGTGGTCGTCCGCGTTTGGGACGATCCTGGGCGTGAGGTGGGCGTGGTGGGCGTGGCGGGCGTGGCGGGCGTGGCGGGCGTGGCGGGCGTGGTGGGCGTGGCGGTGGGCGTGGTGGGCGACTCGGGCGTCCGGGAGGGGCTCAGGCCTGTTTCGAAGCGAGCTCGACGACCGTGATGTCGGAGGGCGCCGGCGGACCGGCGGCGCCCACGCACCTCCGCGCCCCGGCTCACGTACAACTGCGTGTCGCCGTAACGCTCCAGGCCCGCGAGTCGGATTGGCCGCGTCGGCGATGAAGCTGCCCGGCCAGAGCTGGCCGCCGTGCGTGTGCCCGGACAGCTGGAGGTCGACTCCGCGCTTCACGGCCTCGTGGATCATCACGGGCTGGTGCGCCAGGAGCACCGCGGCCCGCGACCGGTCACGGTCACCGAGCGTCCCTGGCGTAATCGGGACCGTCGCCGTAGTTCTCGTGACGTCACATTGACCCCGGCCAGGTCGAAGGCGCCCATCTCTTGACCCGCGCGTTCTCCAACAACGGCAGGCCGCAGGCCGATCCGCGCACGTCGCTCCACCCACGGCTCCGCACCCGAGAGGTACATGTGGCTGCCGGTGACGAAGAACGTGCCGTGCCTCGGGCTCTGAGCCGGGCGAGGGGCGCGACCGCGGGGCGAGGTTCTCCACGCTCCCGTCGACCAGAATCACCGACGACCGCGATCAGATCGAGGCTGCGCGTGGCGTTGATCGTGCCGACGACGCGTTCGGCGAACTCCCGGCCGAGCACCGGACCGATGTGGGATGTACTGCTGACGCGCGATCCTGGAACCCGTGGGCCGCACGCGGAAGTCGCCAGCGGAACGGTGACCCGCTGCACGCTCCGGCCTCCGCAACACGTACGCGCCCGTTCCCTCACGACCCCCGCGGCGGCAACGGGTCGCCGCGACACCACGGTGCGGGCCAGGAGAAGACGGCGGGTGGGGGGTGTGGGGTGGCCGGGGCGGTGGGGGTCGCTGAGACGGTGGGGTGGCCGGATCCGTGAGGGTGGCCGGGGCGGAAAGGGTGACCGGATCCGTGAGGGTGGCCGGGGATGTGCGGGTGGCTGCGGCCGCGGTCGGCTGCTCCCGCCGGGGCGGCGAGCGCCTTCCGGTCGAGCACGCGGCGCAGCAACAGCCGCACGACCTCCCCACCAGCAACGCAAGCGCAGATAGAGCAGAACGCCATCCACAGGAACCCGGGCCACGCCGGCACCGCTGCAGCAGGAACGAGCAGGCCCGCTCCGCGATCCACCGCGAGCGATCAGCACGGGCCGCCGCAGAGCACGCCGCACAGCCGGCGCGGCCACGGCCCCGCCGTGGTGTCCCGCACGTGACGCTGCTCAGGCGTAAGTAGCGGCCCGCGAACGCCGCAGAGGCGCGACGAGAGCGACCAGTACGAGACAACGACCACGGCGCTGTGCGCCCTTCCGCTCGGTCAGCCAAGAACGAGCCGGACGAACAGTGGAGACGAGCTACGGGACGCGTTACGGCCCTCGGGTCGGGGACGAGCTATGACGTACGGCGCAGTCGCGCACTCCGCGGAACCCGATGCCCCCGACAACCGTCCCCAAGACAAAGGGAGACGACGGCAAGCGTCAGATGGACCCAGAAGTGGGCGGTCGGATCCCCGGCGTCGTCGAAGGCGAGGCCGCTGCCGTCCTTCCACAGGTTCTTGACGAAAGTGATCCAGATGATCCAGCTCCCACACCCCGAAGGCGAGAAGGAACCGGGAGACGGGGCGGCTGGAGCTTCATACCTTCAGTATCGCCAGCCGCCGTCGCGCTGCCGCCGCCGGGGTGGGGACAGCGAGACACAGAACACCTCGACGGAGACTTACGAGCCGGGTACATGTACGTTTCCGACCGTGCCTGACTCCCATGCGTCGTACATGTCATTACATGAAGAGGTCCACGCGTCCCCGGCCCGCTCAGGTCGGCGCTGCTCACGACTTCCGCGGTGCTGCTCACCGCCTCCCGCTCTGTCTCCTGACCGCTGCCGTGCCCGCGTCCGCCGCGGACAAGCCGAGCAGCAGCCCGAGCAAGGGCGACGACGCGAAGAAGGGCGACCGCCGGCGAACATGTCGAGAGATCGGCGGCGACCAGCCTCGCCAAGCCGGGCACAGGTCAACCTCCCTGACCGGCGCCCCCGTCACTCAAGGACCTGACCGCCAAGTCCTGGATCGTCTCGGACGCCGGAGTCGGGCGACATCCTCGCCGCACACAACGCTTGCACTGGAGCTGCGCAGAGCACCCTCAAGATGCTCTTCGCGGACACCGTCCCGCCCAAGTTCCCTGAAGACGACCACGCACAAGGTCGTCCCCTCCGACCTGCTGCGCTCGGCATGGGCGGCGAGGGCTCCAGCCTGGTCGGCGTGAGCGGAGTGGCTTCACCCCACACGGTCCACGACCTGTGGCTCGGCGTCTTCCTCCTCGCTCCGGGCAACGACGCCGTGCACGTCCTGTCCGCCGCGAACCACGGCGTCCACGCAGACCGTCAAGGGACATGCAGGCCCACGCCGAGGAACTCCGGGCCTTCGACACGAACGTCGTCAGCCCCGACGGCTACGACGCGGGCCAGCACTCCTCCGCCTACGACCTCGCTCTCTTCGCCCGCTCCGGCCTGCAGAAGAAGGACTTCGCGAGTACGCCTCCACGGCCACCGCCAAGTTCCCGGAGTCGCAGAAGAGGAAGACCACCGGCCGCTTCGAGATCCAGAACACCAACCGCCTCCTCACCGGCGCACCCGGCCTCGACCCCTACAAAGGGCATCGCCGGCGTCAAGAACGGCAGCAACACTACCAACGCCGGCGCCACCTTCACCGGCGTCGCCGAGCGCAACAACCGCGTCCTGCTGGTCACCGTCATGAACCCCGACACCAAGGAGAGCCAGGTCGTCTACAAGGAAACGGCCCGCCTCCTCGACTGGGGCTACCAGGCCGACGGCAAGGTGACTCCGGTCGGCACCCTCGTCCCGCCGAAGAGCGCCACCTCGGCCGACTCGTGCTCCGGCCCCGCCGGCGCGGCTAGCCCCAGGGCGACGCGGGCCCGGACAAGCCGGCCGCCCACGCCCGCCGTCGCCACCGAAAGCTCCAGCGGCATCGGCATCGCGCCATCACCGGCGGCGTCCTCGTCGTCCTGCCGGCGCGGTCTTCGTGGTCCGCAAGAAGTGGCCGGCCCAGCCGGAAAGAGCTGAGCGGGGTCGAGTCGGGTCGGGCCAGGAGCGGCTTTCTGGGACGCCGGGGTTCTGGGACTTCAGGTTCCTGGGGGCAAGTGGCCGGATTTGGAACTCTGGGCTCGGCTCCGGCTCCGGCTCCGGCTCCGGCTCCGGCTCCGGCTCGACATGCTGAGCGGTTGGTGGCTCGACCTCAGCTCCCGGCCGGTGCGGGGCGGTTCGGACCGCCGACCGGGTCCGCCGGGCCTCCCTCCACCCCGTCGTCCCCGTCGGCGCGGCCTCCCCCTCCTCCGCCTCCAGCTCCGCGTCGCCCCCGGTCGATAGGCAGTCCACGCCGAGCAGAACAGCACCAGCTTCGCCGTGAAGTTGATCCACAGCAGCAAGGCGACCGGTGTGCCGAACGCCCCGGCCATGCTCTTCGCCGCAACGCCCTTCATATAGCCACCGAGCAGCATCTTCAGCAGCTCGAACCCGGCCGCCCCGATCAACGCCGCCGTGACCAGATCCCGCCGCGGCGGCTGCACCGGCAGCAGCGTCAGCACGTACAACAGCAGCAGGAAGTCCGCGAGCACCGCGACGGCGAACGCCGCGACCTGCAACAACAACCCGCCCCAGCCCTCCCTGTCGATCCCCACCTGATCCGCGGTCCAGCCCACCGCCGTGGACGCGACCGTCCAGAAGCCACCAGCGAGGCGAGCCCCCGCCCCACCGAGCCCCACCAGCACCCCGGCGTCCTTGAGGCTTGCGCAGAACCGGGTTCTCCTCGCCTGTCGGGCAACCCCACACGGTCCGCAGGCGGTCCCGCATCGAACCGACCCACCCGACACCGTCCGTCGAACAGCCAGCAAACGCCCGGCCACGACGGATCGTCCCCGCGTTGTCGACCAGCGCCCCGATGTCCAACTGGTCGGCGATCCCCGGGACCTGATCGCCGATCTTGGTCCTCGAGCTTTCTGCTGTTGGTCGGCACCGAGCGTGCCGGCCGCGACCGCCGCGGCCACTGTGAGCAGCGGGAACAACGCCGTAGCTGATGAACGTCGTCGCTGCCGCAAGCCGCGCCCACTTCACCCTCGTCCAGGCGCTCGCCAAGCGCGCCAGGCGATGGGTCTCGCATCAGCCGGGCGACGAACGGCCCGACCACCGGGAGTTTCTTCAGCCAGTCCATGATCCAAGCCTGCCCTACTGGACCGGTTCGACCGGTCTCGCATCCTTCGGCCCGGCCCCGTCCGCCCTCCGTCGAACGACCGCCCGTCAAACGACCCGTTCCCTGGACTGCTCAGCACGGCCCTGCCCACTCCGACTCCGTCTCGCCAACCCCTCTCTCCCCTGCCTTCTCCCGAACCGCCTCTCGGAACCGCTCTCGCCCGAACCGCTTTCGCCCGAGCCGCTTTCGCCCGGAACCGCCTTCTCTCACGACGGCCCTCTCATTCCGGTCCCACGCACCTCAGCCCGGGCCCTCGCCGGGCCGCCGCGCTCCGAAGACCAGGGTTTCGAAGTACCCCAGAAACCGCAGCACCGTCGCCAGTGCCATCCCCACTCTGCCTCCCGAAATCGTGTCCGCCGGGGTGAGGTGAGTCCGAGCCCGTAGTGCGACACCGCAATGCACAGCAGCTGCACCAGCGCCCCCGCCACATTCACCGCGAAGAACACCCCGTATTGGCGGAGCCGGGAGACGCAGTCTTTCTGCGGTACGTCCCCGGAGCGCGTTCCCCGCATACGCCACCGAGCAACCGGCCACGAACGACAGCGCTCTTGGCCGACAGCGGGTCCATCCCCACCGGCCCCCGCGGCCACACGAGGAGCAGGCCCAGGTCCACGCCGCATAGGCACAGACGCCGCCGCGAACCCCAACAACTCAGGCCCCATCCCCCGCAACCGCGCACACCCACACCCGGCCCCAACGCTCTCTCCCACCACCTCACCATCCACCCCAGCCTCGGGCCTCGGCTCCTGCGCCGCCTGCCGTCAACCCCTGCTCTCTCACCTCTGCCTCCGCCTCCGCCCGGTCCATCGCCCGAGCCTCGGCGTTTGCCCCTCAACTGCGCCTCCACCTGGGCATCCACCTGTGCCTCCACCTGTCCCGGCCGCCATCTCCACCTCGTCGACCTCTCGCCCACCTGTCCACCTCCTCGGCGCTCTCTCGCCGACCTCACCGTTCTTCTGCCTCGGCTTCCCCGCACAACAGCGCTCGCCGCCCTCTCACCAGTCGGCGACCGCGAGCCCGTACACCTGCCAGAAGCCACACCAGGCCGATCACCGCCCAGAGCCCGGTCCCGCAGCGCCACGTCCCTCCGGCTCGCCGTGCCCCGGTCGGCGAAGACCGCGGCTGTCTCAAAGGCACCGCGAGTGGATGAAGGCCACCACCGACAACTGCCGCCACGGCAACAGGCTGCTCCGCGCCACACCCCCTCCTCCATCGCCCACACCGCAGTACGCGAGCACGGCGACCCCGGCCGCAGAGCTGCCATCACGAAACGCAGATGGCCCTCGTCGATGTACTCGGTGAGCAGCGCCCGCGTGGCTGCTGGCTTTCTGCCATCTGCACGGCGCGAGTGCCGCTTGGCGGACACCATGAGCGGCGCCCCGAATCCCGCAGTGATCAGGAACCAGCGCGCGACAACGGAATCAGCGCCAAGTCTCCGCCGGATCATGGCTCTCATCAGGAATCCGGTGGTCACCACGACCATGTGTCGACGACGAGCACGTGCTTGAGGCTGATGCAGTACGCCAGTTGCACGCCGACATAGGCCGTCAACAGCGCGGCCGTCGCCGGATTGCACAGCACCGCCGCGGCAGCCGGCTGCCAGGAAGGCCAGGGCTCCCCGACCATGTAGGCGACCGGCCACGGGCACCTGCCCGGCAGCCACCGGCCTGTTCCGCTTCACCGGGTGCGCCCGGTCGGCCTCGGCGTCCCGCGCGTCGTTGATCAGGTACACCGCCGAAGCGGCCGCCGTGAACAGCACGAAGACAAGAGCCAGTTGAACCAGCGCGTGCCGTGCGAACAGTTGCCCGCCGCCGCGCCGCCACCACGAGGACGTTCTTCACCCACTGGCGCGGCCGTGCCGTCCTGAACAGCCCTGCGGCCAGCCGACCGACGTCGTCCGTTCACTGCCTGCGCCGGATCTCGGGGTCGCTCCAGAACTCGCCGTGGCCGTCCCACCGACCCGTGCCGCCCTCGACCAACCGCGCTCCGCTCCCGCCTGCCATCCCGTCCTCACCTTCCCACGTCCCGCGCTCCGTCCCCGCCCACCGCTAAGCGCCCCCGACCGCGCTCAACTTGTCGACCCTTCCAGCGACTTCGGCGACACCTGCGGCTTCAGCGACTTCTGCGCCACTCCGACGCTGCTCAGCCCCTCTCCATGCGCTCGGTCACCGCCCGGCACCCCCGGTCATCCACCGCGCGCCCAGCCGTGCGGTGAGCGCGCCTCAACGCCGCCCCTGCCGCGACATCGGAGGGGTAGTGCACCCGACGACCATCGCGCAAACACATCGCGGCGGCCAACGGCGGCACCAGCCGCGCCCCCCACCGGCCGCAGCGCTCCGTAGGCCACTGCCGCCGCGGCCGCCGAGGTCGCATGCGAACTTCGGGAACGAGTGCTTCCCCGCAGTCCTCCACCAACGGCTCGACACCGATCTCCGCCCCCGGTCTTGGTCTGCGCACCACACGCTTGACGCCCATGCTGGCCAGATGCGCCCCCCGCGGTGAGGGCCGTGCCACGCAGCCAGGCACCACGCCGCTCGCGGTCGGCCGCGCGGCCCCACAAGGCCGGCGACCAGCCACAGGGCGCCGTGCTCGCCGGCCCAGGACAGTGCACGTGCGGCTGTCGCCACGCGCCGGTCGGTGCCACAGTCGCGCAGTGCCGACAGCAATCGGCGGTCCATGTCGTCCATGTGGCTCACTCTGAATCCCCAAAACACCTACATCTTGGGCAATTTAGGGTGACACCCCATCAATCACCCATTTCGGTGAGGGGATCGCTAGGTTTAGGACGAACCTCCCTTCTTGTGGCGATACCGTCGCGCACATGGCTGCCGACCCTGTATCCACCCCCGCTTCCGTGCCCCGCGCCTGTCGCCGCGCCTCAGTCCGGTCCCACACCCCGTATCGGCGCCCAACTCAACCACGCCCGCGACGCCACCGCCATCTCCCCTGCGGCGCTACCCGTCCCGGCAGCCGCGGCCACACCCTCGTCCGCCACCTGCCGGCCGAGGCCCGCGCCACGGCAGCGCTCCCCGCGCCGCATCCTGGCTATGACTCGGTGCCGGTCACCGGCTGGGGCCGCACCGCGCCCACGTCCGCGCACCTCGTGCGTCCCCGCTCGTACGAGGACCGTCGCGGCCGTCCGAGTGTGCCGCGCCCGGCCGACGCGGCGGGATCGCACGCGGCCTGGGCCGGGCTCATGGCGACGCCGCTCAGAACGCTGGCGGCGCGGTCCTCGACATGACGGACCTCAACCGGATCCACGCCATCGACGCCGACGGCGGCACCGTGCTGATGCGATGCGGGTGTCTCACTGCACCGGCTGATGGAAGTCCTCCTCCCTCTCGGCTGGTTCGTCCCGGTGACCCCGGGAACTCGCTACGTCACAGTCGGCGGCGCGATCGGCGCCGACATCCACGGCAAGAACCACCACGTCTCGGGCTCCCTTCGCCCGCCACGTCCTCGCCCTGGAACTCCTCACGGCGGACGGAGAAGTCCGTGTCGTGGAACGCGGCACCGAACTCTTCGACGCCACGGCCGGCGGTATGGGCCTGACCGGGGGTCATCCTCACGGCGAGCATCCAGTTGCAGCGCGTCGAGACCTCACTGATGTCCGTCGACACCGAACGGGCCTCGGACCTCGACGACTTGATGGCCCGCCTCACCGCCACCGACCACCGCTACCGCTATTCGGTCGCCTGGATCGACCTGCTGGCCCGCGGAGCCGCGATGGGCCGCTCGGTACTGACCCGCGGCGATCACGCGCCCCTCGAAGCGCTGCCCATCCGAGCACGCCGATCCCCGCTCGCCTTCCGCCCGGGCCAACTGCCCGCCGCCCCTCGTTCCTGCCCGAAGGGCTGCTGGGCCGCACGACCGTCGGCCCGTTCAACGAGCTGTGGTACCGAGGCGCCCAAGGCCCGGGTCGGCGAGATCCAGAAGCTGTCGACGTTCTTCCACCCTCTCGACGGAGTCCCGCACTGGAATCGCATCTACGGGCGCAGTGGATTCGTGCAGTACCAGTTCGTCGTCGGGTACGGACAGGAGACAGCTCTTCGCCGCATCGTGCAGCGCATCTCCGGAGCGCGGCTGCCCCTCCTTCCTCGCCGTGCTCAAGCGCTTCGGCGACGGCGATCCAGGCTGGCTGTCCTTTCCACATGCTGCCGGCTGGACGCTCGCCCTCGACATCCAGCGAACCTGCCGGGGCTCAGCGTGTCCTCGACGAACTCGACGAGGAGGTGGCCGCTGCGGACGGGCGTATCTTCTCTGCCAGGACTCCTGGCTCGCCCGACCTGCTGTCCGCCATGTATCCGCGACTGGACATTTCCGCTCGTGGCGCGACTGGATCCGCACGGCGTGTTCTGCCTGGACCTGTCTCGCCGACTGAGTCTGGAACGACGGCGCGCACCGCGTGTCCCCTGCACCTGCAGACGCGAGCGAGCGCCCTCGCACTGACTCCGTGCTCCCACGCCGACCGGACCGCTCAGCGTCCATCAACTTTCCCGCACGCTCACTTGGCTTTTCCCGCGCCCCAGGCCCGGCCACTCGCGCGCTGCTGTCACTTCTGATACACCGCTCGCCGACCGGGTTCCCGATCCGGCCCTCGAATTTCCGCAGACCCGGCACGCGCGGCCGGCACCGGCGCCGACGCGTCGCCCATCGGCCCCGCCCCCATTGGAGTCTGGTTCTCATGAAGGACGCCTTTCGGCACCCCGCAGTCCCTGCTCATCCTCGGCGGCACATCCGAGATCGCGCTCGCGACGGCCCGCCGCCCGTCGCCCCGGCGCACCCGCACCGTCTCGGCTTGCGTGGACGCCCTCGCCGGCGCCGACAGTGCGTGGGCGGCGCAGCTGCGCGAGCTGGCGCTGACGCGCGCACCGTCCGGTTCGACGCGCTGACCCGGAGTCGCATCGAGGCAGACCCTGCGGCAAGGTCTTCGCCGAGGGCGAGCACGAGATGGTCCTGCCGCCTTCGGCACTCCTCGGGCGCACCAGTGCCCGCACGAGGGCGAGCCGATGCCGGGCCGCCCGCGTCGCGCAGACCAATCCACGGGCGCCGTCTTCGGCGGGGACTGGTCTCGCGCCCGGCGCTGCGCAGGGGGCACGGTTCGCTGGTCGTGCTTCTGTCGGTGGCAGGGCGAACGCGCCCGCCGCGCCAACTTCATCTACGGATCGAGCAAGGCCGGTCTCGACGCCTTCGCCCAGGGCTCTGAGACGCACTGCACGGCACGGGCGTGCACCGTCATGGTGGTGCGCCCGGCCTGTCAGCGGTCGAAGATGACGGCGGGCCTGGCGGAGGCCCCGATGGCGACGACGCCGAGAGCGGTCGCGCAGGCCATCGAGACGGGCTGCGGCGCCGCCGGAGACGGCGTGGGTGCCGGGACGCTGCGGGTGGTGATGTCGGCACTGCGGCATGTACCGCGGCCGGTGTTCCGTCGGCTTCCGGTCTGCATCGTCCAGAAGCTGCGCGCCACGGCGTACGGGGGCCGGTCGCGTGCCGTCGTGGCCGGTGCCGCTCGCCGGGCCTGATCAGCCGGCGGGCAGGCGGCGCCCTCGGGCCGAGCGGTCGGGACTGAGCGCGGGCTTACCGAAGGTGAAGTCCCGCAGCCTCCGCCAGACCCCGTCCGCGCCCTGCTCGTACAGGGCGAAGCTCCGTGCACGGCCACGCTGCTTCGTAGTCGGCGAGTTTCTCGAAGGCACGGTCCATCGCCTCTTCCGCGATGCCGTGCGCCACCGTGACGTGGGGTGGTACGGGAACTGCAGCTCCTGGGCGACCGGCCCGGAAGCGTCACGTACTCGCTTCTGGAGCCATGTGCAGGCTCCTCGGCACCCTCGACGACCCTGCACGAACACGACGGGCGACAGCGGGCGGAAGGTTCCCGTACCGGACAGACGCATCGCGAAGAGGCGCCCGGACGCGGCGACCTCCGCCAGGTGTGCCTCGGATCGCCGGCAGACTCCCGCCGTCCACCTCGGTCGGCGGGAGCAGCGTGATGCGTGGGGAATGCCGCGCGCCGCGGCGTCGCCGAAGCCCGCACGCCGCCCTGGAGCAGGCTGCCGTGAGGCTCGGGACCGCGATCGAAACGCCGATCGTTACGGTCCCCACGTCGTACTCCCTGTCGTCGTGTAGTGGGCATGCGGGCGGGACGTGCGACTGGTGCGGGCTCAGTGCTTGGCGGGCAGGAAGCCGACCTTCTCGTACGCCTGGGACAGCGTCTCGGCGGCGACGGCCCGCGCCTTCTCTGCGCCCTTGGCCAGGATCGAGTCGAGCGTCTCCGTCGTCCAGGTACTCCTGCGGTGGTCCGAACGGCGTCACGAAGTCGACCATGACCTCGGCCAGGTCCGTCTTGAGCGCACCGTACATCTTGCCCTCGTACTTCTGCGTCCAGTTCCGGGATACCGGTGCCGGTGAGGGTGGGAGTAGATGGTGAGCAGGTTGCTGACACCGGGCTTTGTCTCGCCGCGTCGTAAAGGCGGATCACGGTGTCGGTGTCGGTGACCGCGCTCTTGACCTTCTTGGCGGTTTGTCTTGCCTGTCGAGCAGGTTGATGAGGCCCCTTTCGGCGTCGACGCCGACTTGCTCATCTTGATCGACGGGTCCTGAAGGTCGTAGATCTTCGCCGTCCTCTTCAGGATGTACGGCGCCGGGAGCGTGAAGGTGTCGCCCGAAGCGGCCGTTGAAGCGCGTCGCCAGGTCGCGGGTCAGCTCGATGTGCTGGCGCTGGTCCTCGCCGACCGGGGACCTGCGTCTGGCCTGGTAGAGCAGGGGATGTCCGCGACCTGCAGGATCGGGCACGCAAACGAGGCCGACGGTGGGCGCGGTCGGCGCCCTGCTTGGCGGACTTGTCCTTGAACTGCGTCATGCGGGCTCGCCTCGCCGGAAGCCGGTGTGAGGCAGTCTTCGCGACCCAGGCGAGCTGAGCGTGCTCGGGGACGTGGCTCTGCACGAGGGTGCACCGGTCCGGGTCCAGCCCGCGGCCAGGGAAGCTAGCGGCTGCGAGCCGGGTGTTCGCGCGCAGCTCGGCGGGGTCCTGCGGAACGGTGATCGCGTGCAGGTCCACAACCATGTAGAAGGCGTCATGGGATTCCTGCAGTGCCACCCACTGGCGGACCGCACCAAGAGTAGCTGCCGAGTGGAAACGAGCCTGCGGTGGGCTGGATTCCGGGAGAGAGCACGCGAGGACGATCAGAGAGCCATGTCCTCATTCTCTCAGGTGTCTCTCGCTGCTTGGGGACAGGTGTAGGGCACTTGCGCACGACAAGTGCGGAACCGATGGGCGATATCACGGGCCTGGGCGTGACGGTCTGCAGAGGAACTCGGGCGTGACAGGTGGGAACCGATCCCTCGTCGGCCGGTATCAAAGAGTGGGAGGACACAGAAGTCCTGGAGCCACGTCGTCGAGGAGGCGCGGTGATCGCCCGCGTGCGCGCCGGAGAGCCGGAGGCGTGCCGCGGTGCCAACTGCGCTCACCGGGATCGCCCTGCGGGCAGCCAGAGCGCTGGGCGCGGGGGCGGACGCGGAAGATGTCGTGCAGCAGTCCTTCTTCAAGGCGTATCGCAGTTTGGGCGGTTCAAGGACGGCTCGGCGTTCGCCGTGGCTCACATCGTCGCCAATGAGACGAGGAACACAGTGAGATCGGCGGGTCGGCAGTTCCGTCGCCGACCGGGAGGCCGCCTTGGCCGAGGCCGAGCCGCTGACTACCGGAGTCGGCCGACCTCGCGGTCGTGCACTCAGAGGAGAGCGCCGACCGAGCTCGCCGCGCTGGAGCTGCTGAGCGAGGAATCACCGCTCGTCGTCACCTACCGCCATTCGCTGGAGATGGAGGAGGAGACCGCGCAGGCGCTGGGCTGGCCTCGGGGCACGGTCAAACCTGGCTCAACCGCGCGCCGCGCAAGCTCGGCAGTTGCTGCCGACAGCGCACGAGCAGCCCCCGACGATGACGTCGCGGCTTCGGGAGGGAGGTGACGAGCATGGGCGAGTTGACGCGATGACGGCAGGGACTGCCCGAGGAGCTGCGTGCCCTGGGCCGCATGCTGGATGGAAGGTCCGGACGGCGCGGGGCGAGACCATGGCGGGAGCGCGTCCTGGCGCAGATCATCTCCGAAAGCGCGTCGCCACGCCTCGCCGTCGAGCCGCGCCTCGCGCGCGCGCTCATACGCGTCGGCTTCTGACGGTGGGCCCGCAGACGGTGGCGGATGCTCACGGCCACGCTCTGTGGGAGTGGCGGCGATCGCCGTGTTCACGCCTCCGTGCGGCGGTGCGGCCGTCGCGGATTGGTTCGGGTCTCGGCGGGCCGAGGTGCGCTACGACCCGTCGGCCACGCCTTCGTCCGGCGCTCACGTTCCTGGCTGTTTCGGCGTGCCCTGTCCCGGGAGCAGGCCGTGCGCCGGGCCGGTTTCGAACCGCTGGTCCGCACCGGCTGGGGCCGCCGATGGGATCACGGTCACCCGGGAGCCGGGCGACCGCACTCTGCTCACTCTGCGCTGGCGGGGACGTGCGGACGACACGGCTCGACGAGTTTCCCGCGCGGCTTTCGACATCGGCTTCTTCGCCAAGACGGTTCCGGTGCAGCCTCGATTGGGTCTCCCGTGTGGGCCAGGAGACGGGGCTGTGGTTCGCCCGCGAGCATCGGCCGAGCTTCTGATGCTGGACGGGGGCGGCGGCAGGGACAGGTCGGAGCGCGTCGCCGGTCCGACGTTGCTGTGGACGTCGCGCGGCGAGGCAGCCTCCACGCTGCGTCTGGAAGGCGTCACGTCCCGGTCGGAAGCTTTGAAGATCGCGAAGTCCGGGCGCGTGTCGAGCACTGTCGAGCACCAGGCAGTCCCTGCTTCATTTCTGTCGCCACCCGGCCCCGGGACTGTTTCTCCGGCTCTGTCCGCGGAACCTGCCCTGACCGTCTCGGCACCGGCGAAATCCCCGTGGCTTCTAAAAAGTGGTCGGGGCGAATCGGGAACCTGGGCGGCCCGGAGCGGTGTACCAGAAGTGAACCGGCGCGAGCCGCGCCGGCGGATCGGCCGAAGTCTCTGATGCACACGGCTAGGAGACCGTCCGCGCTGGTCACTGGCGCCCGCGGCCGCACTCGCCATGCGATCTTGTTGCGCGCTCACAGGCGTCGGCTATCGGCGGGCCGACGAGCGTCCTGGTCGTATCGCCGGGAGAGTTTCGCGGGAGAGCGCGGCCTCTCACTGTCAGCGACAAGGAGTACGGCCGGCTGACCAGCCCGCCTCGGCCGGCCGGATCAGAAGGGAAGAGCCGCCGCCCGGACTCGCCGTCGGAGCGCGCCAGCTGAACGTGACATGGATGATCCACGACGTGCAGCCATGGCGATTGGACCGTGTCTACCCGGACACCCCGGGCAGCAAGGAAGTTCCGGATACACATCGTCCACCGACATGCGCCGAGTCGTCGACCGGCCACTTGGCACAAGGCGGGAGCAGCCGGCCGCAGGGCCTCGCTGCGCAAGCTCGGGGTCATGGGTAAGAAGTCCGACGGAGTGCGCGGCGCCCATATTCCCCGCGGACCCGGACCAGAACTCCGGACCAGGAGACGGCCTCTCCCGCTGCTTCCCTCGGCAGCCACGACACAGAGTGGGGACACGGGACTGGTGCGGTGGGCGGCGCTCCGACTGCGCCGCAGCCATGGTCCTAAGCTGCGCTAGCGGCCCCTGGTGATCTCGTCTCTCCGCAGACCGTGGCCTCGATACGACAGCACAAGGACACCGGACCGCGCCAGTGAAACCACGGGACACAGCGACAGCCCGGTGTGAGCGGGTCCGCCGCCCGCAGACGCCGCAGTGGCACCGCCGCCTCCCGCCGGGAGTGACCTGGCAGGAGGCAAAGCGGACTGGTTCAGCTGAGGTCGACGCCCGGGTAGAGGGGGAAGCCGGTCAGCAGGTCAGGCAGGCGCCGCGAGACCTCGTCGGAGATCTTGGGGCCCAGCACGTGCTGGGCCTTGACGGGGCGCACAGTGGTGCCGGGCTCGGCGGCAGTGAGGGGACCTCGGATCGGATCAGGGCCGCGATCTCGTCCATCTCGGCCGTGCCCAGGCCACGCGTGGTCAGGGCGGCGCCGATGCGAATGCCGGAGGTGTACCAGGCGCCGTTCGGGTCGGCCGGAACGGACATTGCGGTTGCGTGACGATGCCGGAATCAAGAAGCGCGGACTCGGCCCGGCGGCCGGTCAGGATCCGTAGGAGGTGGCGACATCGATCTGATTGGAGGTGGCTGGTCCGCGACCGCCGGTGACCAGCGTGGCACCGCGTCGGATCAGGGCTCTTCGGCAAGCGCAGCGGGCGTTGTCGACGACGGCCTGGGCGTACTTCGCGGAAGTCGGGACGGCGGGGCCTCCGCGGAGGGCGACGGCCTTGGCCGCCATGACGTGCGGCAGCGGGGCCGCCCAGCACCATCGGGCAGCGGTCGACCTGGGCGGCGAGCGAGTCGTCGCATCAGGGACCATGCCGCCACGCGGGCCGCGCAGCGACTTGCGTGGCCGTGGTGACGATCTTCGCGCGTGCGGCACCGGGTCGAAGTCACCGGTGAGGGACCTTGCCGGCGACGGTAGACCTGCGAAGTGCGCCATGTCGACCATCAGCGTCGCGCCGACTCGGCCGGGCGATCTCCCGCATGATGCGTAGTTCACGGTGATCGGGGGTAGGCGAGCATCCGGCGACGATGATCAGCGGCTTGAACTCGCGGGCCGTGGCGCGCAGGGCCTCGTAGCGTCGAGTGTTCGGGTGGCCGGGTCGGTGCCATAGCTGCGCTGGTCGAACATCTGCCGGAGATGTTGGGCCGGCGCCGGGTGAGGTGGCTGCCGGCGTCCAGGGACATGCCGGAGCATGCGCTGGTTGCCGAAGGCCTCGACGCAGCTCTGCCCAGTCGGCGTCCGACAGGTCGTTGACGCTGCGGACACCGCCCGTTCCAGGGCGGGTGCCTCGACACGGTCGGCGAGACGGCCCAGAAGGCGACGAGGTTGGCGTCGATCCCGAGTGCGGCTGGACGTAGCGTGCTGGGCACCGAAGAGCTCGGCGGGCGTGCTCGGCGGCCAGCGCCTCGACGGTGTCGACGTTGCGGCAGCCGGCGAAGCGGCGGGCCGATCGGTGCCCTCGGCGTACTTGTCGCCGGAACCAGTTCGCCCATCGTCAGCAGGGTGGCCGGAGAGGCGTAGTTCTCGGAAGCGATCAGCTTGAGCATTTCGCGCCGGGTCGGCGATCTCCTGGCCGATGGCGTCCGCGACCCGCTCCACGCCCCGAATGACGTCGAGGGCGCTGCGGAAGGCCACCGGACTCGGTGGACAAAGCGAGGAAGAAGTGGGGTGGGCTCTGTCATGACGGGACCTCCGGGACGTTCTCGTCAACTGAGCGATGTCGGACACAAGGGGCGCCGTGCACGGTTCGGCCCAGGCGCACGGCACACAGTTCACGAGCAGCGATGGTCGGTCCCATCCAAGCGCGCCAGTCATCACGGCCCTGGGATCACTAGTACCGGGCGCGCCTTTGGTGCGCGAGGTTTCCACGTCCAGGATGTGCGAGCGACGTAGATAGAAAGGGCCACAAACCCGTCTCTCTGCGCCGTAAGAGCCGCAAGGCTCACAGAGCCGTAAGAACGGAGATCCCGTGACTTCTGTGACTCTCTTCTTCCCGCAACCGGGGGACCGCACCGCTACGGAGAGCCTGGATCCGCTCCTCCGACGAGCACAGTGCGCACAACTACCATCCGCTACCCATCGTCGTCGCCACGGCGGGACGGCGCATGGATGACGGACGTCGAGGGGCGCCGCTATCTTCGACATGCTCGCCGGATACTCCGCGCTGAACTTCGGCCACGGGAACCGGCGGCTGATCGAAGCGGCCAAGGCCCAGCTGGAGCGGGTCACCCTGACGTCGAGGGCGTTCCATCACGACCGGTTCGCCGAGTTCTGTACGGAGCTCGCCGAGCTGTGCGGCATGGAGATGGTGCTGCCGATGAACACGGGGGCGGGAAGCGGTGGAGACCGCCGTGAAGACCGCCCGGAAGTGGGGGTACCGGGTCAAGGCGCCGGACGGCAGGGCCCGGATCGTGGTCGCCGCGGACAACTCCCACGGCCGCACCGGACGACGATCGTTCCCTTTCTCCACGGACCCGGAGGCGCGGGCGGACCCCCGGGCCGTACACACCGTGTTCGACATCGTCCCGTACGGGGACCTGGCGGCGCTTCGGGAGGCGGTCACCGAGGACACCGTGGCAGTGCTCCTGGAACCGATCCAGGGAGAGGCGGGGGTCCTCGTTCCACCGGCCGGGTATCTGGGGGCCGTCCGTGAGCTGACGCGCGAGCGTGAGGTGCTGTTCATCGCGGACGAGATCCAGTCGGGTCTCGGACGGACGGCGCGACGTTCGCCTGCGAGCACGAGGGTGTCGTGCCCGACATGTACGTGCTGGGCAAAGGCGCTCGGTGGTGGTGTCGTTCCGGTGTCGGCGGTGGTGTCGAGCAAGGCAGTGCTGGGCGTGTTCCGGCCAGGCGAGCACGGGTCGACGTTCGGCGGCGCAATCCGCTGGCGTGCGCGGTGGCCCTGGAGGTGATCGCGATGCTGCGCACGGGTGAGTTCCAGCAGCGGGCGACGGAGCTGGGCGAGCATCTGCACGCGGAACTGGGGCTGTTGACCGGCACCGGCAGGGTCACACGGAGGTACGGGGGCGCGGCCTGTGGGCCGGGCGTCGACATCGATCCGGCGTACGGGACGGGCGGGAGATCTCGGAAGAAGTTGATGGACCGGGGTGTGCTCGTGAAGTGACACCCATGGCTCCACGATCCGGGATCGCACCCCTGGTGATCAGTAAGGAGGATCTGGACTGGGGCTCGGACCAGCTCCGCGCGGTACTCGGCGCATGAACGGCAGCGCCCGGAGACACCGAGAGTTCCTTGACACCTGAAGAGTGATGACGTCCCGCGGCACCGTGGGCGCCGCGGCCGGGCCCGGAATCGATCGGTCCGGGCCCGGCCGGGCGCTGAAAGAAAGGATGACGTGGGGCAGGAAGCGGACGTACTCGTCCGCATCGATCCGCGGGCTCACGTGGATGCCGAGGCCGGCCGCTTCGTTCTCGACGACCCACGCGCCGGAGCGACTCGGCGGCTGCCGTCGAAGTCGGGCAGGGCCTCAACTCCTAGTAGCAGCAGGCTTCTTCACGAGCCGGGAGGTCGGTCGGTGTTGCGGCCGCTTCGTGAATGGTGACGCCGGCGCGCGCGCCCAGCAGAGGCTTTGGGCGACGTACCCCGTGGTGCCGGCGAGTTCACGGGCCGTCAGGTAGGCGGGAAGGAGGTTCGGATGGCCGGGGAAGAGTTCCCCACAGCACCGCGAGCAGCGCCTTGTTGGACAGCAGCATCTTCCAGGCGGGCTCGATCAGAGAGTGGTGCCGGTGCCGCCGCCGTTGTCGAGGTGCCCAGCACGTGCGGGGCGAAAGCGGTCGGTGGTGAGCCATTCCCAGGGTAGAGCTTGAAGCAGCTGCGGATGAAGCGGAGCTTCTTGTCGACGAAACGGCCCGAGAGCCGGTCCCAGCCGATGTCCTCCATGGAGATGGAGTCCGTCTCCAGCCCGGCCTGCTCCGCGGTCTCCCGCAGATAGGCGACGGTCATCAGGTCCTCGCCGAGTTCATCGCCGGCCGGTGGGCGAGAAGTAGAGGGCTGCCCGGCGGCAGGAGCGCCGCCCGCTTCTTCAGGCGTCGATCAGCCGTTCGTGAAGGAGTTCACTGATCGGCACCGGGAAGCGCTCCTCCATCCAGAACCACTGCGGGCTGGCTGCCTCGACCAGGGAGGTGGGGGTGTCGGCGTTGTACTCCAGGAGCTTCGCCGCTCCCGTGCGGCCGTCGAGTGGAGATCGAACCGGCCGTACACGGAGGGAAGTTCGGCACGCCGGTGCCAGGACTCACCGGATCAGTGACGCGAGCCGTGGATCGGTGATGCCGAGGTCGGTGAGGCGATCGTGGGTGACGAAGGTGCTCGGCCGCGGCCAGGCACATCTCGTGCAGTTCCTCGACGACCTCCTCCAGGGCCTCGACCTCGGGAGAGTGAACTCGTAGTAGGCGCTCGTCCCAGTACGGGCGCAGGAGTCGTCCGGGTAGCGGGTGAGGGGGTAGATGAGCCCTTGGCTCTCGACGGTCTGCCGCCAGCCGTCGCGGGGCTGAATGGTGTGGCGGCGCATCGCTGGTTCAGCCGCCCCAGGCCGAGCATCGAAAGCCGTCGCGGTCCACGGCCTCACTGCGGCTGAAGGTCCCGTAGTCCGGCGTATCGGGCCGCTGACGTCGGCGTCGTGGTACCAGTCGCCGTCGACCCGGCCGCTCTTTCAGTGCTGCCGGCGCTGCCGCCGGTTCCGGTGCCGGACTTGCGGCCCTTGCCGACCGTGCTCGACCGGAACCGTTCTTGCAGTACTGGTCGCTGACGATCTTGCAGCCGTTGACCACGTCGTAGCTGTCGCGGTCCACACAGCGCTGGTCCGGATCGGATCCACAGGACGTCAGGGCTGTGGCCAGCACGCCCATGCCGCCGAGCACGACCGTGCTGGACCGCAACGCGTCGCCTCTTCTCCGCCATCAGTTCCAACTCCCCCGTTTACCGCAGGCACCGCCGGGTGTGTGGCCGGCGGCTCCCTGCTCGGCCGTGGCCTGTCGTCCTCTGCCACGGCGCCGTCAGTGTTCGTCGGCGGTCGGCGTAGAAGAAGTGGGCAGCTCGCAACGCATACCGCTCCGCGGGCGGCCTCCGACTCCCTTCCTCTACAGTCGCTTTGTGCCTCTTGGAATGATTTGTGCGCTCGGCTCGGCGATCTGCTTCGGTACGGCGTCCGTTCTCCAGGCGATGGCCGCGCGGGCGGCGGAGCCAGGGAACAGGTTCGAGGGTGGACCCGGCTCTGCTGATGAGGGCACTGCGGCGGTGGCGCTATGTCGTGGGGCTCGGGCTCGACGGGCTCCGGATTCGTGCTGCAGGTCGTCGCGTTGCGGTCGATTCCCATCTACGCCGTGGGGGCGGCGCTCGCGGCGAGTCTGGCGGTCACGGCGGTGAGTCGCGGGCGCGGTTGCTGCGGGTCCGGTTGACCGGCGCGGAGTGGGGCGCGGTGAGAACCGTGTGTGCGGGACTGGCGATGTTGGGGCGGCGTCCGGGCGCTGGGGGGACGGGACCGGCTCGGACGCGCTGCGGTTCGCGATGCTCGGGGTCGCGGCCGGGGTGCTGTCGGCGGCGTGGCGGGGCGGCTGCCCGGGCGGGGCGAGCCCGTAGCGCCGGTCGGCCGGGTTGGGATTCGGGTGGTCGAGGTGAGTGTGCGGCTCATCGACGACGTGTCACCGGGAAAGCTGCTGACGAGATCCGGCACCTATGCGCTGTTGGTGCGGCGGTGCGGCGTTCTTGCTGCTGACGTCGGCGTTGCAGCGTGGATCGGTGACGGTGGCGACGGCAGGGATGGTCGTCGGGGAGACCGTGGGCCGGCCCTGGTCGGGGGTGGGTGTGGCTCGGGGACCGGACGCGACCGGGGTTCGAGTGGCTGGCGGTGCTGGGGTTTGTGGTGGCTGTGGCGGGGGCCCTGGCGTTGGCGAGGTTCGGGGAGGCGCCGGTGGCGGATGGCGTGGAGTCGGTTGGGGTGGTCAGTAAGGGGGCGTTCGGGTGGCTGCTTAGGAGAGATCGTTCAGTGGCTGCTTAGGAGATCGTCCGGGTGGCTGCTCAGGGGCAGTCAGCGCCAAGGGTCAAGCTCGACGGCCAACACCAAGGGCCACCACCAGGGCGAACACCAAGGGCCAACGCCAAGGGTCAAGCCGACGGCCAACACCAAGGGCCACCACCAGGGCGAACACCAAGGGGCCAACGCCAAGGGGCGAGTCCAGCTCAGGCCGGGGCACGGTCTCGAGCCCAAACCGGCAGACCTCAAGCCCTAGGGCAGTACTCGGCACAAGGCGTCCAGTGCACCGGACCAGGCGTGGTCGGGTGGGTGCCGTAACCCACCGCAGCGTCGGCCCGGGCGTCGGGAGGCGGCGGTGTCCTCGTGGCGGAAGCTGGACAGGCCGGCCACGCCCAGTCCTTGCCAGGCGGCGGCTCGGACCACGGACTGTTCGGTGCCGGGGGAGTTGGAGGACGGCGTGGAGACCGGCGGCGATGCCGGTGGCGTGGACGGCCGGGGCGTGTTCGGCCAGGGCTGCGACGAGTTGGTCGCGGCGACGTCGGTAGCGCAGGCGGGCGCCGCGCGAGATGGCGGTCGTAGGCGCCGGAGTTCAGGAACTCGGCGAGGGTGAGCTGGTCGAGACTCCGCACGACAGTCGATGCTGCCCCTGGCCTCGACCACTTCTGGGTCAGGGCGGCGGGCAGGACCATCCACCCGAGGCGTAGGCCGGGGGCGAGGGACTGCTCGCGGTACCGAGGTAGACGACCGGTCGGGGTCGAGGCCCTGCAGTGCGCCGACGGGTTGGCGGTCGTAGCAGAACTCGCCGTCGTAGTCGTCCTCCAGGATCAGGCCGCCCGTGCGGCGCCCAGTCGACGGCGGCAGCGCGCCGGTCGGGGTGCAGGGGCACGCCCATCGGGAACTGGTGGGCGGGCGTCAGCAGCGCTGCTCCCACGCCCGCCGCCCGCCCGCCACCCGCGCGTCGCCCCACCCGGCTGCCCCACCGAGCCCCTCGTGCCGGTCCCCAGTCGTCCAGTGCCCCGGGGTCCGTGCCCAGTTCGTCGAAGGGAAGAGGGCGGGTGCGCAGGCCTGTGCGGGTGAGGACGTCCCAGGAAGCGTCGAGGCCGTCACGACCCACTGCCACGTTCCGCACGCCGCGACGGCACAGCACATCGCCGAGCAGCATCAGGCCGTGGTGGAATCCGGCGCAGATGACGTGCGGTCGGGGTCGGTGTGGACGCCGCGGGGCACGGGCGAGGTAGCCGGCGAGGAGGTGCGCAGTTCGGGGCGGCCGCGGGGGTCGCCGTAGCCGAGAGGCTTCGTTCGGGGCGGAGGTCAGGGCGCGGCGAGGCGGCCTTGAGCCAGTCGGCGCGGGGAAAGGAGGCGAGGTCAGGGTCTGCCGGGGTGCAGGTCGTGCGCAGGCCACCCGAGGTGCGGCGGCCAGGGGGCGGGGGCGTGGGCTGCCTCCACGGGGCGTTCGGCCACCCGGGTGCCGGAGCCCTGGCGGGCGGTGAGCCAGCCCTCGGCGACAGGTCGGCGTAGGCATGGCGACGGTGTTGCAGGGCGATGCCCAGGTCCACGGCGAGGGTGCGCGAGGCGGGGAGCCGGGTGCCCGGGCCAGGCGTCCGCCGCGGACGGCTCGCGCAGGGAGCGTCGGTCAGGCCTTTGCGCAGGCCGGAGCCGGTGGGCTCGATGTGGAGATCGTACCGAGTGCCTGACCGGAGGGGCGAAGTGGCCCAGGAATCCACCATGGAAATGGACCATACCCCCTGGGCTAATGCGTTCGTAGGGTCGAGCATGACCACAGCGAACGAGAAGACGGGCAGCGCGACGACCGGCGCGGCCGCCGAGCGCGACGCCCACCACTGCGACGCCCACCACTGCGACGCCCCACTGCCGCCGCCCCCAGCAGCACGGCCGCACCCGCTGCCGCCACTGCCACGGCCGCTCCGCCGCGCTCGACGCGATGCCGCCGGCACCGGGTTCGTGCACGAGCACGCCTAGCTCGACTGGGCGCGGCATGCGCCCGAGGTCTACAAGGGCGATGGTCCGGCTCGACGCGGCGGCTCGTCAGGGCTGGATCGGTGACGTACCAGCTGGTGCTCATCCGGGCCTCGCAGCTCAACCACTGTGCGTTCTGCCTGGACATCCACTCCAAGGACGCGTTGGCGGCGGAGAAGTGCGGAGCGGATCATCCAGCTCAGCGCGTGGGAGTCCCAGCGCTACACGGGCGGGGGGTGGCGGCGCTCGCACTGACCGAGGCGGTCACCGTGCTCACGGACGGGTTCGTGCCGGACGACGTGTACGAGCGGGCGCGCGGGTGTGTACGGCGAGCGGGAGCTGAGCCAGTTGATCGCGACGATCGCGACGATCAACGCGTGGAACCGGTTCGGGGTCAGCACGCGCAAGGTGGCCCGGGCACTACAAGGCGGGGGACTTCAGGCGACCGCGCGGATGACGCAGTTGGACCCCAAGGTTCGGGACGCGATGGTCGCGTTCGGTGCGGCTACCAGGAAGGGCCTGGGTGATCCGGTCCTCGCAGAGCTGGTGATGATCCGGGGCGTCGCAGATCAATGAGTGCGCGTTCTGTTTGGACATGCACGTCGACGTCGCCGTGGAGAAAGAATGGGAGAGCGCGAAGCGAATCGCGCTGCTCAATGCCTGGCGCGAGGCCGGGAGTTGTACACAGCGAGCGGGGCGGGCGGCGCTGGCGTTGACGGACGCCGGCGGACCGTGCTGACCGAGGTTCGTGCCCGACGAGGTGTGCAACGGTAGGGCTCGCCGCCAAGCTAACTTCAGTGAGGCCGAACTGCGCCCATCTGACTGGGGGTGATCACCGTGATCAACAGTTGGAACCGGCTGATGGTGAGCCGTCGGATCGGAAGCCGGGAGGACCAGCGTGGTGGTAATCAGACCGGTCAGACAGGCCAGGCCGGTCGGACAGACCATGACGACCCGGCCGACCAGACCGACCAGACCGACCAGACGGGCCGGGCGTCCCAGGCAGCTCGTGGCCACCAGCGTGGCCGCAGGTCGACGCCCTGCGTGCGTTGCACCAAGCCTCGCTCCCCGGGTGACCCGCTGGTTCTGCGGGCCGTGGGACGCGGCGAGTGCGGGGTCTTCGGGAGGCCGGGTCTCTGCCTCTGGCGACGCCGAGTGCTTGAGTGGCCGCTTCTGCTCGGCTACGCTGCGGACGGGGAGACGCGCCGGCGGAGGAGATGTTCGCCGCGGTGATCTCGATCGTACCGTGCGGGCGGGGCGTCCGTACCGTGTCGGCGGGACATCGAGGGCGGGTACGGATCGCGCCGAAGTGGAGCGGCGGAGCGGCAAGCCCTCGAGCACCGGGGCCGCCGGGTGCAACCTGGAGGACTCGGCCCTGCGGCGGGCGGCCGGCGCTCGAGAATCCGCACCGGCAGGCCGACTGGCTGGTGCCGCCGAGGTACGGCGGCGGCCGGACCGATCGTGCTCAACGCGCGGATCGACACGTTCATCAGGGGCGTGGACGACCCGGTCGCGAAGGCGGTGGAGCGGGCTCGGCTGTATGTCGCGGCGGGCGTCGACTGCGTGTGTCCGATCGGGGCGCCGATCGACGCGTTGCCGCGGTTGCGGGCCGGAGGATCGAGGGGCCTGATCACCGTGGGGCGCCGGCCCGGCGGGCCCTCGTTGGTGGGAGTGGGGCGAGGCGGGGGCGTGATGCGGATCACGTTCGGGCCGGGGTTGCAGCGCAGGGCGGCAGCGGCGTTGGTGGGAGATCACTGGACGGTCTGCGGTAGCGGCGTTGCGGGAGATCGCGGACGGTCTGCGGTAGCGCGTGGCCCGGGTGGCGGCAGACGAGCGTGCCGGGTGCCCCCCGTCAGGAAAGGCACCCGGCACCAGAAATCTGCCCGCTCTCCGACAACCACGCCTCCGACGCGGTCGCCCCTCCCCGAAGCCCTACTTGGGCATCCACGCCTCCCACGTGGACCGGTGCTTCGTCGATCCACCGCTTCGCCGCCTCGTCCGGGACAGCTTCGGTCGGCGATCAGAGGGAGACCTGTTCTGGTCCTCCGTCGTCCACTGGAAGTTCTTCAGAAGGCCGCCGCCTTGCCGCCGTCCTTGGAGAAGTCGGCGTTGAGGCAATTTCTGCAGTGGTGTCTTCGGGTAGGCGCAGGCGACCTTCTTGGGTCGGCGTCGCAGCCCTCCTGTAGGCGGGCAGTTTCACCTCGGTCATCGGCACCTTCTTGAAGAGCCACTGGGGCTGGTACCAGCACGTCAGGAACGGCTTCTTCTGCTTGGCGAACTGCTTGATCTGGTGATCTGGGGCGGCCTGGAGCCGGAGAAGACGACCTGGTAGTCGAGCTTGAGGTTCTGGACCAGGCCTTGTCGTTGGTGACGTAGGACGTAAGCTGTCGAGGAAGTTGGCCCTCTTCGCCGCTCCGCGGTCTTCAGCTGTCGGCGTACTTGTTGAGGTTCTTCCAGTCCGTGACGTCCGGGTGCTGTTTGACGAAGTACGTGGGACGAACCAGCCGATGTGTCCGGTGACGCCGAGGTCGCCGCCTGTTCACGATGGTCTTCTTGTCCTGACTGGGCCTCCTGGGGTGGCCCCAGTCCTCCATGATCGCGTCGACGCGGCCCTGGCTGAGGCGCCTCTAGGTGGACCTCGTCGACCTGGACGCAGGTCGACGCGGTAGCCGAGTTGTGTTCCAGGAGGTACTGGGCGACGGCGACGTTGGCCTGGGCGCCGACCCAGGACTGGACGGAGAGGTCACGGTCTTGGCGCCGTGGGTTGGCGTACGGGGACGCCTGCTTGGTCATGTCGGCGGCGCCGCAGCCGGTGACGACGAGCAGGGCGCCCGCCCTGGCGACGGCCGCCACCGCCTTACGCGTGCGGGGGCGCATGCGGGGCGGGTGCGTGCGATGCCCATGGTCAGGTGCTCTCCTTCCACCGCGTGCGCGGCGTTCCGTCGGCTGGGTCACCCGGTCCAGCATCGACCGAGGCAGACGATCGCGGCGCCGGCGACGAGGCCGGGTGGCGAGGTCGCCCTGGGCGAGGCCGAAGACGACGTAAAGCCGAGTGCGTCAAGCCGCCGGACGAGGCCGCTGATGTCGACGGCGAGGACCAGACGACGCCCTGGTTGACTGGCGAGGAGCAGTGCCGGGCGGGCGAGGCGGGAGTTGGACCTGGCGCAGCTGCTGGCCGCTGGTGGCGCCCATGGAGCGGGCTGCCTCCATCGCGGCCCGGGTCGACCTGGCGCAGGCCCTGCGTGGTGATGCGGATGACGGCGGGCAGTGCGGCGCCAGACGACGGCCGCGGCGACGGCCGGGGCGCGGCCGACGCCGAAGAGGGCGACGACCGGGATCAGAGTAGACGAACTGCGGCATCGTCTGGAAGACGTCGAGGACGGGCGCAGGGTCCGTTCGAGGCGTTCGCTGCGGGCCGCGGCGGCGATGCCGATGGCGAAAGCCGATGACCAGGGTGACCGCGACGGCGGCGGGGACCTGGGAGAGCGTGTCGGGACGGCTGCCCAGACGCCGAGCACGCCGATCGCGGCCATGGCGAGGACGGCGGTCAGGGCGGTGCGCCAGGTGCCGATGAGCCAGGCCGAGCGCGGCGGACGATCAGCAGCATCGGACCACCAGGGCAGCCGTGGTCAGGCCGGAGCGCACCGGGTCGAGGACAGGTGGTGAAGTGGGCGGCCCAGTCGGCGGTGCCGCCGATGTAGACACCGCGTAGAGGTGGTCGGTCATCCAGTCGACGGCGTCGTTGACGGGGTCGGCGATGTTGACGATCCACGCGTCGGGGCCAGTCGAGGCGGTCGGCGAAGCGGGCCGCGAGCGCGATTCCACCACGGTGCCGGCCGCGACGACGCCCCACCTCCAGGGCGAGGGCGGGCTTGTCGTCGCCCCGTCCCGCGCCCTGCCGCGCTGGTCACGCGGTCGGCGACGACGGCGAAGCAGCACGATCGGGATGCCGGCGGCGAGTGCAAGCCGGACGTCGACCGAGGCGAAGCCCGGTAGACGTGGTCGCCGAGGCCGCCTCGCGCCGATCACCGAGGCGATGACGGCCATGGAGAGGGCCATCATGATCGTCTGGTTGAGGCCGAGCAGGATCTCCTGGCGGGCCAGGGCAGGCGGGCGGTCACCAGGCGCTGGCGGGCGGTGGCGCCGAGGGAGTCGTCTTCCATGACGCCGCCGTCGGCGGAGCGCGCAGGCCGAGCGCGGTGAGGCGGGCCATGGGCGGTGCGGCGTAGACGACGGTGGCGAGGACCGCGGCGGGCACGCCGATGCCGAAGACGAGGACGACCGGGAGGAGGTACGCGTACGCGGGGGAAGACCTGCATGGTGTCGAGGACCGGGCGCAGGGCCCGGCATGCGGTCGCTCAGTCCGGCGGCGAGGCCGAACAGGGCGCTGATGACCACCGAGGCGAACACGGCGACGACCATGAGCGCGGTAAGTCTGCACGGTGGCACCCATGCCGAGGAGCCGCAGATCAGGAAGGCGACGCGGCGGACGCGGCGAGGCGCGCCAGCCGGCGACGCGCCAGGCGATGAGCCCGGCGGCGGCGGTCAATTCAGCTCAGCCGGCGGCGAGGAGCACGAGGTAGACGGCGCGTACGAGCATCTCACGATGGCGTTGCTGATGTGGCCGAAGAAGTAGGAGGAACAGCGGGTGGCTGTCGCGGTTGTCGATGATCCAGTCGCTGGCCTTGCCGAGAGCGGCTCGGTCAGGTCGACGGTGAGGGCGGCCAGGTCCCGCTGGACCACTTGGCGTCGACGAGCGGGATGATCACCGCCGCGGCGCAGACGGCGAGCAGCAGGAGCTGCCGAGGCCGCGGTGGCGGCGCAGACCCGCGAGGGGGCCCGCCCCGCGCTTGTCCAGCGGGTGGTGACGGCGGCCGTCATCAGACCGCCTCTCGCCCGCGGCCGCTCGGGGCGCCGCCTGGCGCCACCTCGGCCTCCGTCGCGGGCGTGCCGCCCCACCCGTGGCCGGTTCTTCGACCTCCGACCCGTCGGTCCCAGTGATCCTGTCGGTCCCAGTGATCCTAATGGTCCCAGTGATCCCAAGCCGGTCCAGTGATCCTGTCGGGACCCAGAGGTCCCAGCGCGATCCTGTCGGACCCGGTGGACCCAGCAACCCCATCAGCCCCGTCACCAGCCCCAGGCGGACTCCCAGCAGCCGCGATCAGGCGCTCGTGGTCGACGATGCCGAGGCAGCGGCCCCCGTCCATCACCCGCGCGGCGAACCTGCTGCGGGCCACCGCCTCGATGGCGTCGGACACGGTGGCGTCGGTGCGAGGGGGCGACGCCGCGTTCGGCCTCGTCGGCGTCGGTGGGCGCATGGCCCGCCGCACCGTCATGATCTGCTCGCGCGGCACGTCGCGGACGAAACGTCGCGGACGTAGTCGTCGGCGGGCGCGCCCGACGATCTGCTCCAGGCGCGCCGAGCTGGACGGTCTCGCCGTCGCGCATGAGGGCGATGTCCGGTCGCCGAGGCGCAGGGCCTCGCTTTGCAGGTCGTGGGTGATGAAGACCATGGTGCGGCCCTCTTCGCGGTGCAGGCGCATGACCTGTCCTGCATGTCGCGCCGGATCAGCGGGTCGAGTGCGCGCCGAACGGCCTCGCCGAAGAGCAGGACTTCGTCGACGTCAGCGGCGCGGGCGCGGGCGCGCCGACGCTGCTGCTGGCCGCCGGAGAGCTGGCCGGGGCGGCGCTGCTCCGAGCCCTCGAGGCCGACCTGCGCGACGATCCGGCGGCCTGAAGAAGCTGGCGCGGCGCTCGGCGCGGCCGCATGCCCTGATCTCTCGGGCGCGTAGGCGACGCTGTCGATGACGCGCGCGGTTGCGGCGAGCAGGCCGTAGTGCTGGAAGACCATGGCGGCGGCGGTGGCGGCGCGGGTTCGCGCAGCCGGTCCTTGTCCATGGCGGGGACGTCCTCGCCGTCGATCGACAGGAGTGCCGGAGGTGGGCTCGATGAGGCGGGTGAGGCAGCGCACGAGGGTCGGCTTGCGGAGCCCGGACAGGCCCATGACGACGAAGACCTCGCCGCGCTTGCGGACGTCAGAAGGAGACGTCGCGGACGGCGGCGCGGTGCAGAAACGGTGCGGGCGCGCAGGTCGGCCTGCGCCCAGGCCGGCGAGCTCGGCGGTCGCCGGGGACGCGGTCTGGCCTTGGCCGAAGACCTTCCAGGGGTCGCGCGGACCGCAGACGAGGGTCTGGCGCCGGGGCGCGGCTGCGCCGGAGCGGGATCTGCGTGGCACGTGTGCGTGGACGTGCTCATCGCGCACCACCGCCCAACAGCTCGGCGCGATCGCTCGCCCGGCCATCGAGCGCCGTACTTGCATCAGGGTTTCGACGGCGGGCGTCGGTCGGGAAGACGGGACGCGCGTCGGCGATCCGGATGCCGTCCAGCCCCGCGCACCCTCAGGTCGGGGGTCGACCACGTAGCGAGTTCGTCGCTCGTGGCGCGCCATCCGACAGGTGCCGGCCGGGTGGTAGGCGGTGTGTGGGCGGCCTTGCGGGCGTGCTCAGCTGAGCGCCTCGTCGCCCGCGACGTCCGGCCCAGGGCAGACCTCGCGCTTGAGCCAGCCGGCCAGCGCGTCCGCGCGATCTCGCGGGCGATGCGGATCCCGTCGACGAGGGTGCGGGCGTCGTAGGTCGCTCCTCGTCGGTGAAGTAGCGGAAGTCGAGGGGCGGAAGCTTTGAGTCGAGGTCGGCGCTGGTGAGGTAGAGCGCGGCGCGGCTGCGGCGGCTTGGGATGTTCGAGCGTCATCGACACGCCGTGCGCGGGCTTCTCGTAGCCGGGCCGCTCGGGGTTGTCGGTGAAGGGGATCTGCGAGAAGTGGAACATCAGGTCGGGCCCCGGCGCGTCCGGGTCGCGGCTGGACGAACAGGCCGCGTCGCTGTCCGCATCGGCGCTGTTGATGGGGATGGGCGCCGTCGGTCTTCCCGAGACGATGACCGACCCGGGATTGGTCGAGCAGGTTCTCGCCGACGCCCGTTGCAGGTCGTGCAGTCGGGGATGCCGAGGGCCTCCAGGTCCTGGCGCGGCGCCGATGCCGGAGTGCGCAGGAGCAGCCGGGGTGTCGACGGCGCCGGCGCAGACGATGACCTCGCGCCGGGCGGATATGAGCGCTTCCGCGCCGTCCTGCCGCGCACCCGCACTCCGCGGGAGGAGGAAGTGGCACGAAAAACGCGAAAGCGTTTCACGATAAATGCGAAAACGGCTAAACACCCAAATCTTATAACTGGAACGAAGTACTTG
>NZ_JASERH010000156.1:0-20329 GCF_030766975.1 Streptomyces sp. KL116D
GCAGAACCCCGCCTTCGGCCTCGGCTCGTACACGGAACTGTCCTCGTCGAACCCGGCGGTGATCGCGTTCCTGCGCGAGTACAAGGACGACCTGGTGCTGTGCGTGCACAACTTCTCGCGCTTCGCCCAGCCCACCGAACTCGACCTGCGCACCTTCAACGGACGGCACCCGGTGGAACTGATCGGCGGCGTCCGCTTCCCGGCCATCGGCGAACTCCCGTACCTGCTCACCCTCGCAGGACACGGCTTCTACTGGTTCCGGCTGCGGAGGGACGGGATCTGACCCGGTTCCCCTAAGGGGTGCGTCCGGCGGTGCGCGGAAGACGCTGCGCGAGCGCGTCCAGGTGCGCCGCCTCCTGTCGCGGCACGTCCTCGCGCCTGCGCAGTTCGTGCACCGCCCAGGCCAGGGTGTGCAGCACCTCCTCTCCCACCCGCAGCCGGTCGCCCCACCGCACCGTCTCGCTGATCCGGGCACAGGCCTCCCGCGTCTCCAGCCACGGCAGGTCGCGCACGAGCGCGGCCGCCACGGCCCAGGTGCCCAGGTCCTGCGTCGAGCGGGACGGTGCCGCGGTGCCCAGCGCCTGAAGACACGCGGTGTGCAGGGCCGTCGAGTCCTGCTGGGCCCTGAGGTGCCCGGGCGTCAGAAGCGCCACGAGGCTCGCGACCATCCGCTCGCTCGGATCACCGCTCCGGGTCGAGACCCCCACGCGCTCCGATCCCGCCTCCCACACCCGGCCGACCCGGTACGGCATGGCGCCGTCGCCGCGCAGCAGCAGCTGCTGGTCGAGGCTGCAACGGAAAGCGGCCCTCCGGGCCAGGCCGTCCCTGACCGTGCCCGCGTTCCCCAGCTCCTGGGCGAACCAGTCGGGTCCCGCCGCGCCGAGGCCGGCCGGTTCGTCGTGCCCGGCCCACCGCAGACGGAGGTCACGCACGGGCTCGTCCGGCGTCTCGGGCTTCGCGTACCAGGTGCGGTCCACCACGAGGTGCCGGGTCAGGTCGTCCCACTCCTCGGCAGCCAGCTGCGACTCCCACAGGCCGGACAGGCGGTGCCACGCCGCGGGAGCGTCCCTGGTGCCCAGCAGCTTCGAGACGGAACCCCCGGAGAACCACAGGGTGTGGAGCAGCACGAGGTTGGACGTGTAGTGGGCGAGACGGGTCAGCGGCGGCACGGGTTTGGGCTCGTAGGCCGGATCGGCGGGCGGCAGCGCGCCGTTCAGCGCCTCCCCGAGCAGCCGCGGGATCGTGTCCGCCAGCGCCCACGACGCGGCGGGGTCGGCCGCCGCCCCCATCTCGGCCAGCCGTTCCAGCACCTGCGCACGGTCCGTGAGCTGCGCGAACGAGAGCGGGCCCACCGGCAGCGGGGCCCGGCACCCATCCGGACCGGGCGGTTCGGCCGCGGTCCGCAGGGACCGCCAGATGGTGCGGGCCACCAGGTACTCGTTGAACGTGGCGTGCAGGAACTCGTACGTACGCCGGTTCCTCCCGCGTACCCGGGCCTGCGCCTCGTGGATGAAGAAGAAGCGGCCGAAGGCCCGGTCGTCGGCCCAGCCCGAGTCCGGGCCGAGCAGGGCCCGCGCGTCCGACGCGACCTGCTCCGCGCCGACGCTCTGCTGCCCGCGGGTGAACATGGCGAGGGCCACCACCCCGAGCCGTGCCATCTCCTGCTCGGCCTCACGGTCCACGACGGACGGACCGGGGTCACGGGCGTGCCGCTTGCGGACCTGCCGGCGCAGGAAGCCGAGCAGCAGGCGCTCGAACAGCTCCGCGCCGCTGGCCCGGCTCTCCTGTGCGCGAGCGAGCCCGTTGTCCACGGAGTCGTAGAGGGCGAGCAGCAGCAACAGCAGGGGCTGCGCGGCGAGTTCGAGCCTGTCGTCGAGGACGGCCGGGTCCAGGGGGCGCAGTCCGCTGGACGTGAAGTAGCCGCGGTTCGCGGCGTTCCACACTTCCAGCCAGCGGCGCCGGTGCCGCTCGTCGAACGGTTCCAGGCACAGCGCCCGGGTGCAGTCGGGGACGCGGACGCGGTGCATGACGACGGTCCGGCTCGTGACGACGACCGCCAGGGGGCGCCCCGCCGCCATCTCCCGCGCCTGGAAGTCGGCGACCTCCTGGAGATAGTCCCAGTACTCCGTCTCCGCGGCCTGGAGCAGTTCGTCGAAGCCGTCCAGGAGGACCACCGGGATCCGCCCCGGCGCCCCGCGCACCAGGTCGGGCCAGCCGACGCGTTCGCCGAGCAGTTGCTCCAGCGCCTCCTCGATCTGACGCTGGACCGGGGCGTCCGCCGCCACGGACCGCAGTTCCACCCGGACGGGCAGGAAGTCGTCGGCGGGCAGGCGCGCCATGGTGACGCGGGTGAGCAGCGACTTGCCGACACCGGGGTGGCCCAGCACGAGCAGCGGTACGTGCAGCGCGGCCACTCCACTGAAGTGCGCGGCGAGCCGCAGGCCGACCGGCACGTCGGCGGACTGCGTGGCCCACCAGGCCTCGGCGTACGGCATGGCGTCGTCGTGCAGGACGGCCCACCGGGCGGCGGGGTCGACGTAACCGCTGCCGAGGCGCGGGACGACCACCGGAGCGGACCCCGGCGTGTCCCCTGCCGCGGCTTCGACCCCCGCGACGAGAGGGCGGCCCAGCTCCCCGGCCGGCCGTCCCGCCACGGTCCGCGCGGCGTCGGAGGTGCAGGGAAGGGAATCGGGGGACGACGAGAGGGCTTCCGGCAGGCCGTCCAGCGCGGTCCCGGTTCCCGAGGGCACGTGCGACCACTCCCCCAGGAGCAGCCACAACTCGGGCTCGTAGAAGGCCAGGTGCTCCACGAGGGCCGCCAGCCGATCGGCTGCCGCACGCAGGTCGACGCTCTGGCGATCGCCGTCCAGCGCACTGCGGAGACGGTCCCCGAGGTCGTCCTCCCAGGGCTCCCATCCCTCGCCGACGGGACCGGAACCGCTCGGCCCGTAGGCCACCTCGTCGGCGAAGTACTCCATGGCCTCGATCCACCGGCGAGCCGTCGTCGGCCGAGCCGCGAGTTCCCCGGAGTACGCGTCGAGCAGAGCGGTCAGCCGCGCCACCGGCAGGACGGCATGGCAGGCCACCGTGCGGGCCAGCCGGTCCGCTGCCCGCACCCGGCCCGGGAAACCGTCCAGGACCTGGCGGCACACCGCGTGCAGCCGCCGCAGAAAGGCCTCGTGGCCCTCTTCGTCGAGCAACTCCCGCAGACGCACGGGGTGGTCGCCCGCGACGGTCAGCAGGCGCAGACACCGGACCCAGCCGGTCTGCGACGCCGTCGGCACCGAGCGGGGATCGACGCGGAAGCGGGGACCTGGGATGCCGTCCGGCTCCGCCTTCCCCTCTGGCCCGGAATCAGACGGGGAACCGGTCCGGGAATCTTGTCCGGGCTCAAGCGGCCGATCGAGCCTGAGTACCGCCTCGTACAGCTCGACGACGCTCCCGTGCCGGTACCGCCACGCCTCCGCCTCCACACCACGCGTCCGCCCGTCGAGCCCCTTCGCCGCACCGCAGCAGTCGACGATCCGACGCACGTCGTCCCAAGCAGGTGGTCGCGTACGCCGTCCGTTGAGCAGCTCGGACACCGCGGCCCCCGACTTGCCCACCCGCTGGGCGACTTGGCTCTGCGACAGCCCCGAATCCCGGACGAGGAGCCGGAGTTGTTCACAGAACTCGGCCACCGGCCCACTGCGTCGCTCCCGCGGCACGGCACCGCACCTCCGCTCGTCGGAACCCTTCGGAACACTTCGGCGCACCGCTCCGAAGCGTAGGGCTGACCTGCGCGGAAGGCGGCCGCTTCGGGAGAGTTCGGGGTCCGCGCCAGGGCGTCCCGGCCCGGTTCACCGTGGTGGCACCCGACCGACCCGCCCACCTGGAGTCACCGTGAACCTGCCCCTCACCACGGCCACCGCCCTCCTCGCCCTCACCCTCTTCGCCGCCGTCCTCCTCCCCGCCGTCTGGTCCCGCTCCCCCGCCCGCCGCCGCGCGGCGGAGCGCATCGTCCGGATCCTCGTCGACGCGTTCCGGCCGAACCGGCGGCGATGACACGAGAGTTCGACGGACGGAAAGCCCAAGAAGCAGCCAAAGCCTGTTTTCCGGGGCTTTCCCTGGGCACTCTCCACGAATATCGTGCGGGCAGGCGCCACTCCTCCTGCCGGGTGTCCCGGCCTGCGCCACGGATCCCCCCGTACTCGGCACGTCTCCACCTCTGGACAGCATCTCGGCACCCGGGACCGGCTCGCACCGCCCGCCGCGCGTTCCCGGGGAAAGGACGCGACGCCATGTCGGAAGCCGCAGCCCGGCCCGCCGCCCACGTCTCCGGCGAGGGCGGTCCCGAACTGCTCACGTCCCTCGATCCGTTGCTGCGGGAGTGGCTGCCGCGCCAGCGCTGGTTCGCCGGGAAGGGCCGCCCCGTCACCGGCTTCACCCTCGACGCGGTCACCCCGCTGCTGCCCCGGTCGGCCCTGCTGCACCTGCTGCTGCGCGCCCATCAGCCGCCGGCCGAGGAGGGACCGGGCGACTGCTACCAACTCCTGGTCGGCACCGCCCAGATGCTCCCGCCGCACCTCGCCCCGGCCGCGATCGGCCACATCACGCGCGGCCCGCTGGCCGGCCGCACCGCGTACGACGCGCTGCAGGACCCGCGGCAGGCGTCCGTCCTGCTGGAACGTCTCCGCATACCCGGCGCCCTCGGCCCGCTGCGCTTCCACCGCGGCCCGGGCGGCCACGTCCCGCGCGGCCTCGTCCCCCGGCCGCTGCGCGCCGAGCAGTCCAACTCCTCGGTCGTGTACGGCGACCGGCTCATCGCCAAACTGTTCCGCCGGGTCCTGCCCGGCACCAACCCCGACCTCGAACTCCCCCTCGCCCTGGCCCGCGAGGGCTGCGACCGGGTCCCGGAGCCGGTCGCCTGGTTCGAGACGTACGGGCCGAACGGCACGGCCGACGGCGAGACGACCACCCTCGGCGTGCTCCAGCCGTACCTCAAGGGTGCCGCCGACGGCTGGGACCTGGCCCTCGGACACCTCGCCAAGCAGGAGGACTTCACGGCGGAGGCGCACGCGCTCGGCCGGACCACCGCCGAGGTCCACCTGGCGCTGGCCCGCGCCCTGCCCACGGTCACGTACACCCGCGCCCAGACCGAACAGCTCGCGGCGACGATGACCGACCGGCTCGAATCGACGGCCCGGCAGGTGCCCGCGCTGCTCCCGTTCGTGCCCGCGCTGCGCAGTTCCTTCGAGGCGCTGGCGGGCCTCGCCGCCGACGGCCGCACCTGGCGGGCCCAGCGCGTCCACGGCGACCTCCACCTCGGCCAGTGTCTGCGGGAACCTTCCGGCACCTGGAAGCTGATCGACTTCGAGGGCGAGCCGTCCCGGCCGCTCGCGGAACGCCGCATGCCGCACCCCCCGCACCGGGACATCGCCGGCATGCTCCGCTCCTTCGACTACGCGGCCCGCTCCCACCGCCCCTGGAACCCGGCCTGGTCCCGGTCCTGCCGCGCCGCCTACTGCACCGGCTACGCGGAGGCCTCCGGCTGGGACCCCCGCACCGACCCGGTCCTGCTGCGCGCCTACGAGACGGACAAGGCGATCTACGAGTCCCTGTACGAGGCCCGCCACCGCCCGGAGTGGCTCCCGGTCCCGATGGCAGCACTGGCAAGGCTGGCAGAGGAGAACAACACCTGACCCAAGACCCGCAAGGAGCACGAGGAACTGCGCGACCAGCCACACCAAACCGGCACCCACCCACAAACACCAGCCCGGCAGACGCCCAAGGGGCGCGGGGAACTGCGCGACCAGCCACAACACACCCGCACCCACCCACAAACACCAGCCCGGCAGACGCCCAAGGGGCGCGGGGAACTGCGCGACCAGCCACAACACACCCGCACCCACCCACGAAACACCGACCCGGCAGACGCGAAGGCCACCAAGGAGGCCCCACCCGTGACCCGCCGCCCCACCACCACACCGGCCCCCGTCCCGGAGGCCGACCGGCAACGCCTCCTCGCCGCGACCCACCACGACCCCCACGGAGTGCTCGGCGCACACCCCCACCCCGGCGGCACAGCCTTCCGCGCCTGGCGCCCCTACGCCGAGAAGGTCACCGTCACCACCCCGGAAGGCCTCCGCACGGACCTCCACGACGACGGCGACGGCTTCTTCTCCGCCCTGCTCCCGCTCCACGAGGCCCCGGCCGGCCACCGCCTGGAGATCACGTACGACAAGACCGTGCAGACCGTCGCCGACGCCTACGCCCTGCTCCCCTCCCTCGGCGAACTCGACCTGCACCTGATCGCCGAGGGCCGGCACGAGCAGCTGTGGACCGCGCTCGGCGCCCGCCCGATGACGCACCAGGGCATCGAGGGCACCCGCTTCACCGTGTGGGCGCCCAATGCCCAGGGCGTCCGCGTCGTCGGCGGCTTCAACTACTGGGACGGCGCGGCCCACAGCATGCGCTCCCTCGGCTCGTCCGGCATCTGGGAGCTGTTCGTCCCGGACATCGGCGAGGGCGAGCTGTACAAGTACGAGATCACCCGCCCCGACGGCAGCCGGACGATGCGCGCCGACCCGCTGGCCACCCGCACGGAGACGCCCCCCGCCAACTCCTCGGTGGTGCACGCCTCCCACCACGCCTGGGAGGACGAGGAGTGGATCGAGCGGCGCGGCCAACGCCCCGCCCACGAGGCGCCCTTCTCCGTGTACGAGGTCCACCTGGCGTCCTGGCGCCCCGGCCTCACCTACCGCCAGCTCGCCGACCAGCTCCCCGCCTACGTGGCGGACCTGAACTTCACGCACGTCGAGTTCCTGCCGGTGGCGGAGCATCCGTTCGGCGGCTCCTGGGGCTACCAGGTCACGGGCTTCTACGCGCCGACCGCCCGCCTCGGCACCCCCGACGACTTCAAGTACCTGATCGACAAGCTGCACCAGGCCGGCATCGGCGTGCTCATGGACTGGGTCCCGGCCCACTTCCCGCGCGACGACTGGGCGCTGGCCGAGTTCGACGGCCGCACCCTGTACGAGCACGAGGACCCGCTGCGCGCCGCGCACCCCGACTGGGGCACGCTGGAGTTCGACTACGGCCGCAAGGAGGTCCGCAACTTCCTCGTGGCGAACGCCCTGTACTGGTGCGAGGAGTTCCACATCGACGGCCTGCGGGTCGACGCGGTGGCGTCCATGCTCTACCTGGACTACTCGCGCGAAGAGGGGCAGTGGACCCCGAACCAGTTCGGCGGCCGCGAGAACCTCGACGCGGTCGACTTCCTCCAGGAGATGAACGCGACCCTGTACCGGCGGGTCCCGGGCGTCGTGACGATCGCCGAGGAGTCCACGGCCTGGGACGGCGTCACCCGCGCCACCCACCACGTCGGCCCCGGCGGCTTCGGCGGGCTCGGCTTCGGGCTGAAGTGGAACATGGGCTGGATGCACGACTCGCTCGACTACATGGGCCACGAACCGGTGCACCGCAAGTACCACCACAACGAGATGACGTTCTCGATGGTGTACGCGTACAGCGAGAACTACGTGCTGCCCATCTCGCACGACGAGGTGGTGCACGGAAAGCGGTCACTCGTCTCGAAGATGCCCGGCGACTGGTGGCAGCAGCGCGCCGACCTGCGCGCCTACCTGGGCTTCATGTGGGCCCACCCGGGCAAGCAACTCCTCTTCATGGGGCAGGAGTTCGCGCAGGGCGCCGAGTGGTCGGAGGCGCACGGCCCCGACTGGTGGCTGCTCGACCCGGCGTACGGAGCCGAGCCCGACCACCGCGGCGTGCGCGACCTCACCCGCGACCTCAACACCGTCTACCGGTCCGAACCGGCCCTGTGGCAGCGGGACACCGACCCGGCCGGCTTCTCCTGGGTGACCGGCGACGCGGCGGAGGACAACGTCTTCGCGTTCCTCCGCCACGCCGCCGACGGCTCGCCGCTGCTGTCGGTGTCGAACTTCTCCCCGGTGGTCCGCCACGACTACCGGCTGGGCGTCCCCGACGACGTACCGGCCTGGCACGAGGTCCTGAACACGGACCACGCGCGCTACGGCGGCGGCGACGTCACCAACCGCGACCCGGTGAAGCCGGACGACGAGGGAGCGCACGGCCGCCCGGCCAGCATCCGCCTCACGCTGCCGCCCCTGGCGACGGTGTGGCTACGCCCCTGAACCGGCCTCGGCGAGCCGAAGGAGCGCCGGCGGCAGCTCCCCGGAGTGCACGACCCCCAGGGACTGGGTCGCCCGGGTCAGCGCCACGTACAGATCGCTCAGCCCGAACTCCCCCGGCTCGACCACGATCACGCGGTCGAACTCGAGGCCCTTGGCCTGCCGGGGATCGAGCAGCACCACCTGCCGGGTGAGGTCGGGCGTGAGCCCGGCCGCGTCGACGCCCGGCAGCCGCGCGGCCAGCGCCTCCCGCAGCCGGCGCGGGGCGATCACCGCGAGCCGCCCCTCGTCGGGGACCTCGGCGGCGACGGTCTCGGCCACGGCGGCGACGAGGTCACCCGTGACCTCGCGCCGCCAGGGCAGGACCCCGGTCGACCGCACGGACGACGGCGGCTCGAAGTCCGGGTGCTCGGCCCGCAGCACCGCCGCCGCGACGTCCATGATCTCGGCCGGCGTGCGGTAGTTGACCCCGAGCCGAGTGTGCTCGAAGCGGTCCTCGACGTACGGCGCGAGGATCTTCTCCCACGATCCGACGCCCGCCTCCTCGGCGGTCTGCGCCGGGTCGCCGACCAGCGTCATCGACCGGGTCGGCGAGCGCCGCATCAGCAGCCGCCACGCCATCGGCGACAGCTCCTGCGCCTCGTCGACGATGATGTGGCCGAACGCCCAGGTCCGGTCGGCGGCGGCCCGCTCGGCGGCGCTGCGGTGGTCCTCCTCCGCGTACCAGTCGCCGACCCGCTCGGCGTCGACGATGTCGTGCGCGGCGAGCACCTCCGACTCGTCCTCGTCCTCGAACTCGTACGTCTCCGAGCCGCGGGAGAGGTCGAGGACGCCCTGCGCGTACGCGATCCGCTCCTGCCGGGCGGCCTCGGCGGCGGCCCGCTCGGCGCTGTCGTCGTGGCCGAGCAGCTCGGCCGCCTCGTCGAGCAGCGGCACGTCGGCGGGGGTCCAGTCGGTGGGCCCGGTCGTGGTCCGCCGGACGGCGTCCGCGTCGGCCTCCGCCAGCTGGACGGGCTCGGCGAGGAAGTCCGCGACGAGGCCCTCCGGGGTGAGCGTCGGCCACAGCTCCTCGATGGCGGCGTGCACGTCGGCGCTGGCGGCGACGCCCTTGCCGAGCTGGGCAAGGTCGTCGGGGCCGAGGAAGTTCGGGCCGCCGTAAGGGTCGGCGCCGATCCGCTCGGCGAGCTGCTCCGTGAGCGCGTCGAGGATCCGGAAGGCGAAGTGCGGCCGGGCGAGGTTGTGCGGCAGCAGGGTGTCGCGGGCCGCCTGACGCGCCTCGTAGGCGATCTCCCAGTCGAGGATCAGATCGCCGTCGTCGTGCCGGATGACCATCGGGGCGCCGGGTTCGGGCAGCTGCTGCCGGTCGCGGACGGCGAACGCGAGCGCGTCGGCCATCGCGGCGGCGCCCTTCACGGCGGCGGCCCGCGGGGTGTCGACGGCGGTGGCGTGCACCCCGGGGAAGAGTTCGCCGACCGTGGCGAGCAGCACGCCCGTCTCGCCGAGGGCGGGCAGCACCTCGGAGATGTAGGAGAGGAACGCCGGGTTGGGGCCGACGATCAGCACGGCCCGCTTCGCGAGCAGTTCGCGGTGCTCGTAGAGCAGGAACGCGGCACGGTGCAGGGCGACCGCGGTCTTCCCGGTGCCGGGCCCGCCCTCGACGACGAGCACCCCGCGGTGGTCGTGCCGGATGATCCGGTCCTGCTCGGCCTGGATGGTCTGCACGATGTCGCCCATGCGGCCGGTGCGCGCCGAGTTCAGGGCGGCGAGCAGCACGGCGTCGCCCGTGGGGTCCTCGAAGCCGGTGCGTTCGGCGTCGCCGAGGTCGAGGATCTCGTCGTGGAGTTCGGTGACCGTACGGCCTTCGGTGGTGAGGTGACGGCGCCGTCGAAGGCCCATCGGCGTATGTCCGGTCGCCAGATAGAAGGGGCGGGCGACCGGGGCGCGCCAGTCGATCAGAATCGGGGTGTGCTCGGTGTCGTCCTCACGAATTCCGAGCCGCCCGATGTGATGCGTCACGCCGTCGGTGAGATCGATGCGGCCGAAGCAGAGCGAGCCGTCGACCGCGTTCAGCGCGGCGAGCAGACCGGACCGCTCCACGACCAGCAGATCCCGCTCCAGCCTGGCCTGCTGGCCGGTGCCGACCGGCGTCAGGGCGTCGGTGACCGAGTCCGCGGCCAGGCCGCGCAGCGCGTCGACCCGCGCGTAGAGCCGGTCGATGAATTCCTGTTCCTTTTGCAATTCTTTCTGCGATGCGGCGGATTCCCGGCTTGACAAAACTGCTCCCTGCCCGGTACGGTGTGTTTAGTTGGCCCCCGGTGAGGGGCCTTTTCTGTGGGCACACAGAAAAACCGAATATACCCCGGGCGGGGCGCAATTCCAATCCCGGATCCGACTCAGGATCCGCTGCCGGGATTTCCTAGAGGGCCTCCGCCAATTCCTCGAGCAGCCGCCGCTTCGGCCGGGCGCCGACCCGCGACCAGACCGGCTCGCCGTCCTTGAAGACCATCAGCGTCGGCATGGACAGCACCCCGTACTTCACGGCCGTGTCCGGATTGGCGTCGACGTCGATCGCCACGACGTCGAGACGCTCGCCCTCCTCCTCCGCGATGGACCTGAGCACGGGCGCCAGCTGCTTGCACGGCCCGCACCACTCGGCGGTGAACTCCACGAGCACCGGCCGCCCGTTCTTGAGCACCTCCACGTCGAAGTCCGCGTCGGTCACGTCACGCATGGACATGGTCACTCCCTGGTTGCAGTTCGCAGCGCGGCGCGGACTCCTCCACCACCAGCGCCTCCATGGCTTCCTCGGCGCGCGCCAGCTGCGCGCCGACCTTCTCCCGCACGGCGGTCAACTCGCCGATCAACGCGTCGAGTTCGGTGAGCTTGCTGCGGTACACGGCGAGCGACGCCGGGCACGAGTCGCCCTCGGGGTGGCCGGCCCGCAGGCACTCCACGAACGGGCGGGTCTCCTCCAGGTCGAACCCGAAGTCCTGGAGCGTGCGGATCTGCCGCAGCGCCCGCAGGTCGTCCTCGTCGTACGTCCGGTAGCCGTTGCCGCCGCGCCGCGCGGGCAGCAGCCCGCGCGACTCGTAGTACCTGAGCGTCCGCGTGGTCGTGCCGGCGCGGTCCGCGAGCTCTCCGATGCGCATGCCACGACGGTAAACCTTGACCCCGGCGTCAAGGCCAGCGTCCGCTCAGTCCTCCGCCGGGGCCTGCGCGCCCAGCAGCCGCCGGGTCAGCAGATCGCGGTCGCCGAGCAGCTCGTCGAGCGCGGCCCGTACGTCGACGGCCTCGGTCGTCGCCGCCTCGCGCTCGGCCGCGATGAGGACCGACCGGCGGACCAGCTCCTTCGCGAACGACGCGGTGGTCCCTTCCGTGCGCGCGACGATCTCGTCCGTGAGCGTGGCGTCCAGGTCGAGCACGCCGCCGTACAGCGCGAGCAGCCGGGCCCGCCCCGCCGCGTCCGGCAGCGGGACCTCGACGGCGAGGTCGACGCGTCCCGGGCGCTGCACGAGGGCCGGTTCGAGGAGGTCGGCGCGGTTGGTGGTGAGCAGGAACGCGACGTCGGCGTCGTCGCCGAGGCCGTCCATCTCGTTCAGCACCTGGAAGAGCAGGGGCTGTTCGCCGCCGCCGTGGTCGCGCGACTCGGCGATCAGATCGCAGTCCTCCAGGACGACGAGGGCCGGCTGGAGCATCCGGGCGAGCGCGCAGGCGGGGCCGATCGCGCCGATGCTGCTGCCCGCGAGCAGGATGACCGTGAAGTCCGGCAGGTGCGAGAGCAGGTACCGGACGGTGTGGGTCTTGCCGGTGCCGGGCGGCCCGTACAGGAGCAGCCCGCGGCGCAGGTGCTGACCGGCCGCGCGCAGCCGCTCGCGGCGCCTGGCCACGCCGACGACCTGCCGCTCGACGCGGTCGAGCAGCCCGTCGGGCAGCACGACGCCGTCGCGGCCGAGGCCGGGGCGGCGGTGGAAGCGGAACGGGCCGAGGCCCTGCCCGAACTCGCCGCCCTCGAAGGAGAGCACCTGCCCGCGGAAGACGTTGTGCGTGCGCACCAGGGCGTCGACCTCACCGAGGAAGGTCTGCGCGGCGTCCTTGTCGGCGCACATCACCTCCAGGCGCACAGTGCGGTTGTCGTAGTCGTCGGTCGGGCCGCGCAGCAGCGCCGCGAACGGCAGGCCCCGGTCGGTGCGGCCGAGGTAGAACCCGACGTGCACACAGGCGAGTTCATCGTCCGGGGAGACGGGCAGCTGCGCGTAGTCGACCGCGCCGAGCTTGAACTGCTCGTAGCGGTCGGCCGATTCGACGACCTCGGTGAGGTCGAGGTCGCCGCGGTTGCGGGCGCCCGCCATCCCGACGAGTTCGTACGGCCGCCCGGGGCGGTCGGCGAACCAGCGCTCCACCGCCAGATGGACGTTGGGGTGGTCGTACGGCGCGTACGCGGCCTTGACGATCGGGGTCTCACCGGGGTCGGCGCCCAGGTGCCCGCGGAGCTTCGCGGTGAGGCTGCGCGCGTCGGGCTCGGCGGCCGGCGGGCGTGCCACGGCCTCCAGGAACTCCGCGAACAGGGACTCGATCCGCGCCCGCTCGGAGCCCTCGGGCCCGCTCGGCCCACTGACGAAGAATGTTGTGCCCATACGGGCATTCTGGGTCATTCGAGGCTACGGGCCGACTCCTTTTCCGCGGGGCCACCCTCGGCCCACCGGGACTACCGGGACTACCGGGACTACCGGGACTACCGGGACTACCGGGACTACCGGGACTACCGGGACTACCGGGACTACCGGGACTGCTCAGGCTGTCGCACCGCGTCGACCGTGCTGGACCAGTCGTCCGCCCCGTGCCCCAGCGACATGGCCCGCCCGGCGACCCGCCGCACCGCGCGGAGCACCGTCGTGTCCAGGCCCCGGTGCTCGGCGGCGTGCACGATGTGGTCGATTCCGGCGACCTCCATGGCGAGGTTGGCGAGGTCACCGGGGTGCTTGCCGCTGTCGACGTTCTCGGCCATGTACGTGGCGATGTCCGGGACGATCGCGTGGTTGGCGATGAGGAACGGCGCCAGCTTCGCGGCCGGCACCCGGTCGGCGCCCGCGAGGGCGTAGGCGTGCACGATGCCGGACATGGTCGTCCAGAAGTAGTCGAGGATCGACAGGTCGTAGACGGCCGCGAGCCCGTGGTCCGCGCCGAGGTGGGTGGCCCGGCCGCCCAGGGCCGTGAAGACGTGCTCGTACGCGGTGTAGGCGTCCTCGGGACCCGCGTAGAAGATCAGGGCCTCCTCGGATCCGATGACGGTGACCGGCACCATGATCGCCCCGTCGAGGTAGCGGACGCCGTGCCGCCCGGCCCATGCGGCGGCCTCGCGGGCCCGCTCGGGAGTGTCAGAGGTCAGATTGACGACGACCTTGCCGGACAGGTCCGCGGCGAGCGGGTCGAGGATCGCGTGGGCGGCGTCGTGGTCGACGACGCACACGATCACGACGTCGGCGGCCCGTACCGCGTCGGCGGCGGTCGCGGCCCGGCGGGCGCCGCGCCCGACGAGTTCCTCGCCCTTTCCGGGAGAGCGGTTCCAGACGGTGGTGGGGTGTCCTGCGGTCAGCAGCGCGTCGGCGAGGGCCTGGCCCATGGCGCCGAGGCCAAGGACGGTGACGGGGGTTGCGGTGATCTCGTTCGTCATGCCGCCATCGTGTGCGGCACCCTCAACTCCCCACAAGAACCCACTATTTGGTGAGGTACTCACCGAAAGGTAAGCATGGCGGGGACGGCCGTCGCGGGAGTGTCGCGGGAATAGGGACCCGCCGCGCACACTTGTAGGCCAGTGACCGGCACCGATCCGTGCCCGGATACGAGACGACTCGGCAGCCCCGGAGGCCCCCGTGACCGCGATCGCCATCCGCTACGTCGGCGGACCCACGTCCGTCATCGAGATCGGCGGCCTGCGCCTGCTCACCGACCCGACGTTCGACGCCCCCGGCGAGTACGCGGTCGGCTCGCGCTCACTGGTGAAGACGGCGGGACCGGCCGTCACGGAGCGGGAGATCGGCCCGGTCGACGCGGTCCTGCTGTCCCACGACCACCACCCCGACAACCTGGACACGGCGGGCCGCGCCCTGCTGTCCGACGCCCCGCTGGTCCTCACGACGACGGCGGCCAGGGGGCGGCTCGGCGAGACGGTGACCGCCCTGCCGAACTGGGAGCACGTGGACGTCGAGCGCCCCGACGGCGGCACCCTGCGCATCACCGGCGTGCCGGCCCTGCACGGCCCCGAGGGCAGCGAGCCGCTGGTCGGCGAGGTCACGGGCTTCGTGCTGTCCGGCGAGGGGCTGCCCACGGTGTACGTCTCCGGGGACAACGCGTCGCTGGACCGCGTCCGGGAGATCGCCGACCGGTTCCCCGCGGTGGACGTCGCGGTGCTCTTCGCGGGGGCGGCCCGTACGCCGCTGGTCCCCGACGCCACGCTGACGCTGACCAGCGCGCAGGCCGCCCAGGCCGCCGAACTGCTCGGCGCCCGCCAGGTGGTGCCGCTGCACTTCGAGCACTGGGGTCACTTCACCCAGGACGGGCCCACGCTGACGGCGGCGTTCGCGGAGGCGGGCCTGAGCGACCGCCTGCACCTGCTGAAGCCGGGCGCGACCGTCACGTTCTGACACACAATCAATTGCCTTACTCGGTGGGCCAGTCGCCGCGCTCAGCGATGCGCAGCACGAGCGCGGCGATGTTCCACGCGTCGTCCTCGCCCCGGTGGTGGCGCCCCTCCAGCGGCAGCCCGGCGATCGTCAGCGCCTGCGCCATGCCCGGTCTCTTGCGCAGCCCGTGGCTCTCGGTGAACACGGCCTTGGCGTTGATGTGGACCGGGCCGAAGGGGTACGGGGCGCAGGGCGCGGCGCACTGCCGGCGGAACTGGTGGCGGTCGTAGTCGCCCCAGCTCGCCCACGGCCGCGTCCGCCCGGCGAACGCGTCGCTCAGCCGCCGGCACGCCTCGGCGAAGCCGACACCCCGGTCGACCTCGGCCTGGGTGAGGCCGGTGAGTTCGGTGCAGAAGTCGCTGACCGTGGAGCGGACGGGCCGGACCAGGATCCCGTGCCGGGAGAGCCGCTCGCCCGCGTCCAGGTCGACGACGGTGAGTCCGACCTCGATGATCTCGCTGACCGCTCCGGGCGGTGGCGGCCCGTCCCAGCAGGTCGCTTCGACGTCGATGACATTCAGCAGGCGGGGGTCGGCGGCGGTCATGCGGGCGAGCGTACGAAGACGGGGGCCCGGCCCACCACCGGATTACGGCCAGTCGACGATGCCCGCGAACACCAGATACGTGACGAGCACGGCGAACGGCGCCACCGCCGCGAAGCCGGTCCGGCGCGCGGCGAACCGCTCCTCCCACGGCAGCAGCCACGCGGTGGCGAGGACGAGCAGGGAGATGGTGAGCCCCCAGCCGAAGACGGTGAACGCCCGCTCGTAGCTCGGCTCGAACCGGGCCACCTGGGCATCGGTGCACGCGTCGCAGGCCATCGGCGACAGACCGGCGACCGCCCACGCGACCAGCGCCGCCGGCAGCGTGACCAGGCTGGAGACCAGCGGGGCGACCCACTGGCGGGAGCGCGGCGCGGGACGTACGGCGGGGTCTGCGGCGAGTTCGTCGATCATGGCTCCATCAAAGTGCGCGGGCGGCCCCCGCACCTGAGTGCCGATACTCAGGCCTCGTACTCATGTGCCCCTTCATGTGCCCCTCATGTGCCACGCCACTCGGGCGGTGGCGAACGACCCGACAGGAGCGAAGAGATGACCGACGATCACGCCCCCGTTTCCGCGGAGGCCTCCGGGACCTGGACCCTCGGCGACCTCCCCGTGCGCCGGATCGGCTTCGGCGCGATGCGGCTCCCGGGCCGGATCGCGTTCGACAACACGTCCGTCTCCGACCGCACCCGGTCGATCCGGGTACTGCGCCGCGCCGTCGAGCTCGGCGTGAACCACATCGACACCGCCGCCTTCTACTTCTCGTCGCTCCGCTCGGCCAACGAACTCATCAACACGGCCCTCGCCCCGTACCCCGACGACCTGGTCATCGTCACGAAGGTCGGCCCGCGCCGCGACAGGGCGGGCGCCTGGACCGCCTGGGCCCGCCCCGAGGAGCTGCGCGGCGACGTCGAGGAGAACCTGCGCCAGCTCGGCCGCGACCACCTCGACGTCGTCAACTTCCGCATGAACGAGCGCACTTCGGCCGCCATCGAGGAGTACGTGGGTGCGCTGGCCGAGCTGCGCGACGCGGGTCTGGTCCGGCACGTCGGCGTCTCCGACGTCGACGCCGAGCTGCTCGCCCGGGCGCAGAAGGTGACGCCCGTGGTGTGCGTGCAGAACCGGTTCGGGCTGGGCACCGGCCGGCCGGGCGACGCCGACCTGCTGCGTTCCTGCGCCGACCAGGGCATCGCCTTCGTGCCGTTCTTCGCCATCGCGGGCAGCGGCGGGCACGCGGGCGCGACCGGCACCACGGAGTCCCCGGCCGTCGAGCGGATCGCCGCGGCGCACGGTGCGTCGCCCGCCCAGATCCGGCTAGCGTGGACGCTGCACCAGGGCCCGAACGTCCTCGCCATCCCCGGCACCGGCGACCCGGAGCATCTCGCGCAGAACGTCGCGGCGGGCGCGCTCCGGCTCAGCGGGGAGGAACTGCGGGCGCTGGCAGGCTGATTGTCAGTGGTCGCGGATACGGTGCGGCCATGACTGATTACGTGTTGGTCCCGGGCGCCTGGCTGGGCGCCTGGGCATGGCAGGACGTGGTCGCCGAGCTGACCGGGGCGGGCCACGGCGCCCATCCGCTGTCGCTCTCCGGACTGGCCGAGAGGAGCGGGACCCCGGCCGGGCAGGCCACGCACGTCCGGGACATCGTCGACGAGGTCGACCGGCTCGGGTCGCAGGACGTCGTCCTGGTCGGGCACAGCTACTCGGGCATCCCGGTCGCCCAGGCCGCCGGGCGGCTCGGGTCCCGGCTGCGCCGCGTGGTGTTCGTCGACGCGTGCGTGCCGCGGGACGGCGAGTCGTTCGCCTCCGGGTGGTGGCAGGGACAGGCCGCGTTCGAGGCGGTGCTGGCGGCGCAGGACGGGGGCTGGGCGGTCCCGGCCGCCGAGGAGTTCGCGGGCCAGGACCTGACCGACGAGCAGATCGCCCGGTTCACGAGCCTGGGAACCGCGCACCCGGCCGCCGCCCTCACCGAACCCGCGGCGCTCCCCCGCCCGCTCGGCGACCTCCCGGCCACGTACGTCAAGTGCCTGCTCGACGGCGACGCACCGCCCGACGCGGCGGCGGAACTGCTCAAGAGCAGCGACCGCTGGGACCTGGTCGAGATGGGCACGGGCCACTGGCCGATGTTCTCCCGCCCGCGCGAGCTGGCACGGATCCTGCTCGACGCGGCCGGGGACGACACACGGGAGAGAGCGGGCGCCTAGCGCGCGGCGCCCGCTCTCGTCCGGCTTCCGGCTCCTGGCTTCTGGCTTCCGGCTTCCGGCTTCCGGCTTGAACTCCGGCTCCTGATTCCGACCCCGGCTCGGGCCCCGGCTCCCGGCTTGAACTCCGGCTCCTGGTTCCGACTACGGCCCCGGCTCCCGGCTCCCGGCTCCCGGCTCCCGGCTCCCGGCTCCCGGCTCCCGGCTGACTGTCGGCTAGGCCTTGGCGTCGGCCAGTTCGGCTTGCTGCGGCTCCGGTCCGGCCTCCCGCTCGGCCGGTTCGGCGTCCGCGCCCCGGCCGCGCCGGGGCAGCAGGACCGCCACGAGCACGGTGCCGACACCCAGGATCACCGCTCCGACGACACTGGTGTGCGCCACGGCGTCGGAGAAGGACGAGCCGACCGCGTCGGCCATCTGGCGCGCCCCGTCGGCGAGTTGACCGGCCTGCGCCTTGAGCTGCGCGGCCTGCTGCGGATCGGTGGCCCCGGCCGCCTGCTCGGCGAGCTTCTGGGCCTGCGCCCCGACGTGCTGGGCGACGGCGTACCCGGCGCCGACCGAGTCCTGCGCGGTGGACAGCGCGTCGCCCGGCAGCTTGGTGCCGGACGCGGCGTCCGCGAGGTGGGAGGAGTACGAACCGGCGAGCACGGAGCCGAGGATGGCGATGCCGAGCGACCCGCCCAGTTCGAGCGAGGTGTCGTTCACCGCGCCGCCGACGCCCAGCTCGGACTCCGGGAACGCACCCATGATCGCGTCGGTGCACGGCGAGAGCGCGAGTCCGATCGCGAGGCCGAGGATCACGAGGGGCAGCACGAAGTCGCCGTACGTCGACCCTGCGTCGATCCGGGTGAGCAGCGCGAGCGCCGCCGTACCGCCGACCATGCCCGCGGTCACCGTGACCTTCATGCCGATCCGCGGCGTCAGGTACCCGGTGAGCGCCGAGCCGACGAACACCGCGCCGGCCAGCGGCAGCATCCGCACGCCGGTCTCCCACGCGTCGTAGCCGAGGACGAACTGGAGGTGCTGGGTCAGGTAGTAGAAGGCACCGAAGACGGCGAGGAAGAAGAGGGCGACGGCCAGGTTCGACCCGGCGAACCGGCGGTTGGCGAACCGGCGCACGTCGAGCACGGGCCGCGGGTGCCGCAGCTCCCACAGCACGAACGCCACCAGCGCGATACCCGCCACGACGGCGGCCGAGACCGCCTTGACGCCCCAGCCGAAGTGCGGCCCCTCGATGATCATGTAGACGAGCGCGCCCACCCACACGACGGACAGCACCCCGCCCACGTAGTCGATCCGGTCGTGGTGTCCGGCCTTCGACGGCGGTACGAGGACGAGCGCGCCGACGATCGCGACGGCGGCGACCGGCACGTTGATCAGGAACGTGGACGCCCAGCCGTGGTCGCGCAGCAGCGCCCCGGCCACCAGCGGCCCGGCCGCGATGGCGAGTCCGGCCGTCGCCGTCCACAGCACGATCGCCTTGGCCCGCTCGGCCCGCGGGAAGGTGGCGGCGAGCAGTGACAGCGTCGCCGGCATGATCATGGCCGCGCCGACACCCATCACGGCGCGCGCGGCGATGACACCGCCGGAGCTGTCCACGAGCGACCCCGCGACAGCGCCCCCACCGAACACGACGAGCCCCAGCAGCAGGGCCCCGCGCCGGCTGTACTTGTCGCCGATGGCGCCCAGCAGCAGCATCAGCGCCGCGTACGGCACGGTGTAGCCGTCGATGACCCACTGCAGGTCTGCGCTGGAGAGCCCCAGGTCCTGGGTCATGTCGGGTGCGGCGACCGTCAGGGCCGTGTTGGCCATCACGATGATCAGCAGGCTCAGACAGAGCACGAGCAGGGCCCACCAGCGGCGGGCGTACGGCCGGTCCATCGATTCGACCGGCTCGTTCATGACGAGGCGCATGGCGCGGAGACCCTCCCGGGTGGCAGGACAAGGCCCGCGCAAGCCGATCCAACGACTTGCACAGCCCTGTGCAATTACACAGCAGTGTGCAATCTACGTCGTTGCACAGCAGTGTGCAAAACCGCAGCGCCGCTCGGGTGCCGGACACCCCCAGGGGCCGGGCACAATGAACGGCGTGACTTCCGTACGGGCCGACGCCAACCGCCGCCGCATCCTCGACGTCGCGCTCGCCGAGCTGCTGCGCGACCCGGATGCCTCCATGGACCAGATCGCACGCGCCGCGGGGGTGGTGCGCCGCACGGTCTACGGACACTTCCCGAGCCGCGAGGCGCTGGTCGGCGCCCTGGTGGACGACGCGGCGCAGGCCGTCGCCGAGGCGCATCGGGCGGGCCGCGAGGGCATCGACGACCCGGCGGAGGCGGTGGCCCGCTCGATCCGGGCGATCTGGCCGATCGCCGACCGCTACCGCCTCCTGGTCCATCTCGCGCAGCGCAGCGTCACGATGGAGGGCATCAGGGCGCGTCTCGCCCCGGTCCGCGAGGTCTGCACGGAACTGATCCAAGAGGCCCAGGACAACGGCGAGTTCACCTCGCCGCTGCCCGCGGAGGCGCTGGCGTACGTGCAGGAGCAGGTGCTGTTCGGGCTGATGGAGGCGGTCAACGACGGCGCGCTCGCACCGGAGAACGCCGCCCGCGCCGCGGTCGTGGCGGTCCTGTCGGTGGCCGGCCATCCGACGAAGGACGCGGAGCGCCTGGCCGACTCGGCGTGAGCCGGAGACCGGCGGCTGCGGAGGCGCCCGGCATTCCGCACACACAACGCAAAAAAGCCGCAACTCCCGAGCAA
>NZ_JASERH010000157.1:0-57577 GCF_030766975.1 Streptomyces sp. KL116D
TCCGCAGACGACGCGCCGCCGTTGCAGTGGACGCCGGCACTCCGTGCCGAACGCCGACTCCGCCGTGGAGCTGACGTCACCAGTCGTCATGTCAGCACCGCTCCGCAGTGACGGCCGGATCGCCCGCGATCCAGCCTGTGAGTCCACGTGCCCGCGCGGACCCACCGAAAACCGGCTACTGGACTGTAGTCACTCTGCGTTCGTGTCGAGCAGAGTCCTCCCGACTGCACATTACTGGTCACAGTGAGGGCGCCTGTCAGCGCTCGTTGCGTGTCATTTTTTGAGGCCAGATGAATTATGAAGTCTGGAGATGCGCCTGTGGCTATGCCTAGCACTCCACACGATCGTGGCTGAACCACCTCCACCCACCGCACGATCCGGCGTAGCCCTCCAGCGGGTAAGGAACTGTACTGGCTTGGTCTGCTTTGAATCGGCGAGAGAAGTCGCTCCATCACCTCGGCGATTGGCGCATGACGGCCAGGATTTCCGCGATCCTCTGCGGGAACGCCCTTGAGGAGGTCCTCCAGCGCAGGTGCGCAACAAAGGAGCCCTGGGTGCTCGTCGTGGCTCGTGCCCGTGCAGGGCAACGGCCAGCCAGGCCGCTACCGTGGTGCGTGGCGGTGGTAGTACCGGTCGTAGGCGTGGTGGTGAGCTGGCGGTGTCGGTCTCATCCTGGGCGAGTTGGAAGTGGGAGTGAGATCGCGAGGCCGTAGTCGGTAGCTAGAGAGTTGTCGGCCGTCGGTCAGGGATGTTCTCGAAGTGGGGCGCCCGAAGCGCAGCAGCAGACCACGCAAGCGTTCATGAACGCGATGCCGGCTTCCAGTCTCCTTCTCCACCATGGCGCAGGCGTCTGCAGCTCGGCCGCCTCCCATCACTGTCTCCGACTTGGGCGCCCAGCCAGTCGTGCAGATTCTGGGTGGGATGCCAGGCCTGAGGAACAAAGTGCGATGCTCGCCGTCGAGTAAGTTGCAGAGCCTGGAGAGTCGGGCGAGGATTTCTGGCCCCGCCTCCCCAGTAGGTGGCAGCCCGTTCCATGTCGGCTAGTTCTCACAGGGAGCGGCCGACCATGGTCTGAGTAGCACCCGCCAGTGGTGCATCAGGGGGAATCCGTTGTAAAGTCGCCCGCGAGTGGAACTTCGCAGTTCGTCGCTCGTCGTGCGCACGGCCAACTCGCGCCAGGCGGCGAAACGCTGCCGATCCGGCCGGATGCCGTAGTGACAGAAGACGGCAGGGGCGAACACATTCGCCGTGGAGTGAACGTTCTCCCTGGCGTCGCTCCAGGTCGGTCAGCCTGATCTGTTTGACGAAGACGGGATTCCGCCGATCTCCAGCAGGACTGTCCTCTCCGCCGATGCCGGCGCCGACCGCTGGAGCGGCGTCCACGGCATCGCGCAAGTGCTGATCGCTGCACCCCGTCAGCATCGTGGACACGGCATCGTGAGCGGCCAGGCGATCGCCGCGGGACAGACAGGCTTCTCCACGTACGCCCTCCAGTGAGGCGCCCGCCGCTGGTAGCCACCAACCTCAGCGACCACACGGACGGCCTGTGGGCTACTCTCTCTCACGCCGTGCTGAGCACTGCGCCGCCATTGCAGGTACCCCAACGATCTCCAGCAAATGCGCTCCCAGACACATGTGTGGCGGCGTACACCGACCTTGGGTCGGTGTACGCCGCCGTGGTGGACGCAGAGAGAGGGGGATGGCCTGCGTCGTTTTGGCTACTTGGGGTCGCTGTTGAACTGGGCCTTGGACCAGCGGGTAGCCGAGTGCGGTGAGGAGCGATGCACCAGGCGAGTGGCGATCCACCAGTTGTTGCCGATCTCGGTGCCGAGGAGCGAGGCCGCGGAGGGTCCCTCGATGGCGGGCGTGAAGGGCTGGTACTCGGCGATGGGCTGGAACCAGCCGGGCATCGAGTCGAGCGGGACGAAGGCGCTGGAGATGAGGGGGAGCAGGATCAGCTGGCATGGCGCGTTGTTGCTGGCTGCTTCGGCGGTGGGGGCTGCCGAGGCCCAGTGCCGACGGCGATCCAGGTGAAGGCGAGGGCGACGAGGGCGAGGTGGAGGCCGAAGCGCGGCGAGCCATTCCAGGACGGTGGCGTCGGTGGAGCGGAAGCCCATGGCGACGCCGACGGCGCCGACGAGGATGACGCTGATGAGGGTCTGCAGGACGCTGCCGACGACGTGTCCGAACAGGATGGAGCTGCGGTGGATGGCCATGGTGCGGAAGCGGGCGATGATGCCTTCGCTCATGTCCGTGGAGACGGAGACCGCGGTGCCGATGGTGGTGGAGCCGATCGTCATGAGGAGGATGCCGGGGACGATGTAGCGCGATGTAGCGGCGTCGCGGCCTGCTCCGCCGTCCTGCATGGCGTCTCCGAAGATGTACACGAAGAGCAGGAGCAGCATGACCGGGGTGAGCAGCAGGTTCAGAGTGAGTGAGGGGTAGCGCCGGGCGTGCAGGAGGTTGCGGCGCAGCATCGTGGACGAGTCACGGACGGCGAGGGAGAGGGAGCTCATCGCACGGCCTCCTTCGGCTGGGTCGGCTGGATCCGGCTGGTCGGGGACTGTGGTGGTGCTGGTGAGGGCGAAGAAGACGTCGTCGAGGTCGGGGGTGTGGACGGTCAGTCTCGTCGGCCTCTGATGCCGGCGGCGTCCAACTGGTCGAGGATCCGGCGGAGTTCGCGCTGGCTGCCGTCGCTGGGGACCTGGAGGGTGAGGGCTTCGTCGTCGCGGGTGGCTTCGCGGAGGGCGCCGGTGGCCGCGGACTGGTAGGCCAGGGGGTCGGTGAAGCGGAGGCGGACGTGGCCGCCCGGGATGAGGCGCTTGAGTTCGTCGGCGAGTGCCTTCGGCGGCGATCTTGCCGTCGTTGAGCACGGCGATGCGGTCGGCGAGTTCGTCGGCTTCTTCGAGGTACTGGGTGGTGAGGAAGACGGTGACGCCGTCGTTGACGAGTTCGCGGATGATGCCCCACATGTTGTGGCGGGAGCGGGGGTCGAGGCCGGTGGTCGGTTCGTCGAGGAAGATGATCCGGGGTTGCCGACCAGGGTCATGGCGATGTCGAGGCGGCGCTTCATGCCGCCGGAGTAGGTGGAGGCGGGCTTCTTGGCGGCGTCGGTGAGGTCGAAGCGGGTCAGGAGTTCGGCGGCGACGCGGCGGCCTTCCTCCTTGGGGGAGGTGGTGCAGGTCGGCCATGAGGAGCATGTTCTCCCTCGCCGGTGATCAGGCCGTCGACGGCGGAGAACCGGCCGGTGACGCCGATCGCGGCGCGCGGGCCGGCGTGTGCCTGGGTGGCGAGGTCGTGGCCGCCGACCTGATGGGGCCTGTCTGCCGTGGTCCGGGAGACGAGGGTGGAGAGGATCTTGACGGCGGTGGTCTTGCCGGCTCCGGTTGGGGCCGAGCAGGGCGAAGACGGTGCCTTCCTCGACGTTCAGGTCGATGCCGTCGAGGACGGTCTTGTCCCCGTAGGACTTGCGCAGCCCGTGCGCCGCGATGGCCAGGTTGGTCATGGGGATGCTCCTTCGAGGGCGGTGCGGGTCAGAGGCTGCGGGCGGCGATGTCGCCCTGGGAGGTGGTGGCGTGGATGGTCAGGCCGGGGGTGTCGTCGGAGTTCTTCAGCGTGTTGTGGATGCGGCCGTGTGAGGTGCCGGCGTCGAGGGTGGCGGAGATGCCGTGGGCCGCTCCGACGGTGATGTTGCCCATCTGGGTGGTGAGCTTTGAGGGTGCCGCGGGTGGCCTCGGTGATGTTCAGGTTGCCGCGCTGGGTGCTGATCTCGCCCGGGGCCGTTGAGGCGGCCGATGGTGATGTCGGCGTCGAGGCCGGTGAGGTGGCGCGTCGGTCTCGTCGAGCTCTGACGAGGCCGTGGCCGCCGTCGACGGCGACGTCGCCGAGGCGTCCGACGCCGCGGGAATTCGGCGGCGGCGGCCTTCGCCTCGACGCGGGAGCCGGTGGGAGTTGGACGGTGACCTCGACGGAGCCGGTGCTGCCGAGGAGCCGGTTCTGGGCTGGGGGCCCGACGTGCAGGGACCTCGTCGGCGTAGGCGACCCTCGACCTGTTCGGCGGCCTTGACGTCGCGGCCCTTGGCGGGTTGGCGGGCAGGATCTCGACGGTGGTGTCGGTGCGGTCGGCGGCGATGAGCTGGATGCGGCCGGCGGGATGTCGAGGACGGCCGAGACGGGGCGGGAGTGTCGAACTTCTGCATCGTGCCTCCTTCTCCGGTGGTGCGCGCCCCTTCCGGCCCGCTCTTCCGATGAGAGAAACACTACGTTGCATTCACTGATCCAGCAACAGGCTCGTTGCGTCAAATCGCCATAACCGCAGGTGATTAGAGGAAAGTTGTTGCAACGGTCTCACGCCTAACGCAACGATTGCGTTGACCAGTCGTTGCAATGATATGGAGGTGAACGCTATAGCAGGGCGGCGACCGCCAGACCGACCGCGGCCAGGCCGAGCACCATCGCGGCGAACGTCAGCCGCGTGCTGCCGGTCAGCACGTCCCAGCGGCGGACCGGGTCCTCGACGAAGCGCTTGGAGAGGTACGCGAGGACCAGCGCGGTCACCAGGACTCCCAGCCGCACCGGCGTGTCCAGCACTCCCCGGACACCGCGAGCGGCATCAGGATGAGCAGCGGCCAGTGCCAGAGGTAGAGCGAGTAGCTGATGTCGCCGAGGAGCTGGACCGGCTTCGAGGAGGTCACGGCGGTGTGCCATTGACGGCCGGGCGCGGTGCCCTGCGGCGATGATCAGGCCCGCGCCGAGCGTCGGCAGGAGCGCCGCGGAGCCGGGGTAGGGGTCAGGCCGGTGTAGTGCACGGCCGAGCCCACGAGCAGGGCGAGGCCGAGGAGGGAGGTCGCGGTGGCGAGGGCCTTGGGCAGGGCGAGCCGGGTGCCGGCCAGGGCGATGGCGGCGCCGATCGCGAACTCCCACACCCGGACCTGGGTGACGAAGTACGCCGCGGCGGGGTCGGACTCGGTGAGGCGGACGCACCAGAGCAGCGAGACGAGTCCCAGGCCCGTCGTGGCGGGCGATGCGGGCCAGCGGGGGGCGCGCAGCTTGAACAGGAGCAGCAGGAGCAGCGGCCACACGAGGTAGAACTGCTCCTCGACCGAGAGTGACCAGAAGTAGCGCCACGGCGGTGACCTTGTACGGGTCGACGGGTTCGGCGCCGAGCAGCCAGTTCTGTCCGTACAGGGCGCTGGCCAGTACCTGCGGGCGTGGTCGCCCCAGCGGTCCTGCGGGGCGAGGGTGTGCACGGCGACGACGACGCTGGTCAGGACGAGGAGGGCGGCGGGCAGCAGGCGGCGTACGCGCCGTGCGTAGAAGTCCGCGATCCGGATGCGGCCGGTGCCGTTGAGCTCGTGGATCAGCTGTGCACCGATGATGTAGCCGGAGATGACGAAGAAGGCGTCGACTCCGACGAATCCGCCGGTGAGGACGGTCGGCCACAGGTGGTGGAAGACGACGAGTCCCACGGCCAGGGCGCGCAGTGCTCTGGATGTCCGGGCGGAAGCGGGTCTTCTCGGTTTGGACGGCGCTCTGGTCTCTCGCGGATGAGCTCTTGGGTGGACATGGCACTCCTGGGCGCTGGTCGGTTGGGGTCGTGCGGGAGCGACCAGTGGCCTTGAGCTCCTGGTCTCGCGCCGGTGCAAGGGCGCTCGTCGGGGGAGCTTGCGTGGGTGGTGGCCCCCGGGTGGACGGTCTCAGGGGCGGCTGGAGCGTCACATGGGGTGTGGTCGATTCCGGCTGGTGCAGCGCGCCGTGCGCCCCGGCGGCGGGGGCGGTGCAGGGGCCTGTCCTGACGGCTGATCAAGTGCCTCTGGGTGTCGGCCGCTTCTGGAGGTCTGCTGAGGGGTGGTTCCAAGTCCCCGGAGAATTCGGCCGTTTGGCCGCGCCTTGGGCCACCGTGTACCTGGCCGAGCCGTCCGCCGGACCTTTCGCGCCCGGGCGGTCGGTCGCACGTGTCCCGCTCACCCCCACTCGATGGAAGCGCGGTTTCCTGTGGCTAGCCTTGTACAAACTCGGCCGCTTGCCTTCCGGCGGCGCGGCCTCGTCACCCTGCTGTGGGTCCTGATCGCTCGTGGCGTCGGTGCCGCAGGCCTCGGCGGCGCCCGCCCCGCCGACCGAGCAGTTCTCGATGCCGGGCACCGAGTCGCAGAAGGCGTTCGACCTGCTCGAGAAGAAGTTCCCCGCCGCCTCCGCCGACGGTGCCACCGCCCGTATGGTGATCCGCGCGCCCGAGGGCGAGAAGATCGCCGACGAGAAGGCGGCGATCGGCGCCGTCGGCGAGCTGGGGCGGGCGCCCCAGGTGGCGGGCGTCGCCGATCCGTTCGCGGCCCGCTCGATCAGTGCGGACGGCCGGACGGCCTATGCCGTGGTGACGTACAAGGTCACCGCGCCCGACCTCACCGACAAGGCGCACGACGCGCTCACCGCGGCGGCCGACCGGGCCCGTGACGGCGGGCTGACCGTGGAGGCGGGCGGTGACGCGGTCGCGGTCGACGCGGCCATGTCCGGCACCGGCGAGCAGATCGGTGTGCTGCTGTCGGCCGTCGTCCCTGTTCCTCACCTTCGGTTCGCTGATCGCCGCCGGGATGCCGCTGCTGACCGCCCTGATCGGGGTGGGTGTCGGCATCGTCCGCCATCGCCGCGCTCGGCTCCACGCTCGGGCTGTCCGCGACGACGTCGACGCTGGCGATGATGATCGGCCTCGCGGTCGGCATCGACTACGCCCTGTTCGTGGTGTCCCGCTACCGTGCCGAGATCGCCGAAGGGCACGAGCCGGCGAGGCCGCGGGCCGCGCGACGGGCACGGCCGGTTCGGCCGTCGTCTTCGCCGGGCTCACGGTCATCATCGCGCTGGCCGGTCTCGCGGTCGTCGACATCCCGGTCCTCACCAAGATGGGTCTCGCCGCGGCGGGTACGGTCGCCGTCGCCGTGCTGATCGCGGTCACCTTCGTGCCCGGCCCTGCTCGGCTTCGCGCCGCGCCGCGTGCTGCGGGTCGCGGACCGCCACCTCGTCAAGGTCAAGAAGCCGCTGTCGGCGCGCAAACAGGCCAGGTCCGAGGCGAAGGCCGCGAAGCGCTCGCGGCGCGTACCAGCCGAATCTGGCCACCCGCTGGGCCGCGTTCGTGGTCCGTCGCCCGCTGGGCGTGCTCCTGCTCGCCGTCGTCGGTCTCGGCGCGCTCGCGCTGCCCGCCACCAAGCTGGAGCTGGGGCTGCCCGGCGAGGGCACGATGGCGACCGACACCACCCAGCGCAAGGCGTACGACCTGCTGTCCGACTCCTTCGGGCCCGGCTTCAACGGCCCGCTGACCGTGACCGTCGAGGGACGGGGACGCGGCCGCCGCCGGCGACGAGGTCGGCGCGGCGCTCAAGAAGACCACGGGCGTCGACTCGGTGTCCGCGGCCACGCCGAACAAGGCGGGCGACACCGCGATCCTCTCCGTCGTCCCGAAGACCGGCCCGACCGACGCGACCACCGAGCGGCTGGTCAAGGACATCCGCGCGAAGGCCACGTCGCTCGCGGCGTCCGCGGGCGCCACCGAGATCCTGGGTGACCGGCCAGACCGCGCTGTTCATCGACTTCGGAGACCCTGTCCGACGCGCTGCTGCCCTACCTGGGCCTGGTGGTCGGTCTGGCCTTCCTGCTGCTGATCCTGGTGTTCCGCTCGATCCTGGTGCCGCTCAAGGCGGCCCCTCGGCTTCCTGCTCGGTGAGCGCGGCGCTCGGCGCGGTGGTCGCGGTGTTCCAGTGGGGCTGGGCGAAGGACGTCTCGGATCGAGCAGCCGGGGCCGATCATGACGACGATGCCGGATCTTCATGATCGGTGTGGTCTTCGGTCTGGCCATGGACTACGAGGTCTCTCCTGGTCACGCGGATGCGTGAGGCGTACGTCCACGGCGCGTCGGCGAAGGACGCCGTCGTCACCGGTTTCCGGCACAGCGGACGGTGGTCGCGGCCGCCGCCCTCATCATGATCAGCGTCTTCTCGGGCTTTCGTCGTCGAGGTCAACGACCTGGTGAAGATGATGGGCTTCGGTCTCGCCTCTGCCGTCCTGTTCGACGCCTCGTGGTCCGCATGGTGATCGTGCCCGCCGTGCACTCGCTGCTCGGTGACGCGGCCTGGTGGCTGCCGAAGTGGCTCGACCGGCTGCTGCCGAACGTCGACGTCGAGGGTGAGAAGCTGCAGCGGCGGCTGCGGCCCGCAACGGCGCGGGTGCCGCAGAGCCGGTCGGAGCACGAGCAGGACCTCGTGCACTGAGGGCGCCTCCGCGACCAACGGCGTCGCGGGCGCTCGTAGTGGTCAAAGAAGCGGATAACCGAACAGATCCCACCCTGCCTCTGGGGCACGACTCGGCCGAATGTCCTGGGTTGACCTTGACCCAAGGGCAGGGTGGACGCTGCTCGTATGACCAGTTCAGCTCTCTCGCCCCGGACCGGCATGGTCCCCGTCGACGACACGGCCCTGGCCGTCACCGACACCCGTGGCCCCGGCCGGGCCGTCGTCCATCTGAACGGCTTCTACGCCGATCAACGGCCCTGGCGGCCGGTGATCGCCGAACTCGGCCCCGGCTGGCGGCACATCACCTTCGACGAGCGGGCCCGCGGCTGCTCCAGGCGGTCGGCGGACTACTCCTTCGAGGCGTGCCTCCGGGACATCGACGCCGTCGTCGCGGCGACCGGTGCGGAACGGCCGCTGCTCGTCGGCTGGTCCTACGGCGCGGCGCTCGCGGTGCACTGGGCCGGCCGGAATCCGGACCGGGTGCTCGGGGTGGTGTGCGTCGACGGCGCCGTACCGTACGGGCTGACCGGCGAGGAGGACAGGCGCGGATCCGGCGGCTGTTCCGGCGGATGCGGCTGCTGCTGCCGCTGCTGCGCCCGTTCGGCCTGGCCGCGCGGATGAGCGCCGACCAGCATCGCGGACATCAACATCGAGGCGAACGAGCTCAACGCTCTCCATCGGGCCGGTCCTGGACCGGGTGCCCTGCCCGGTGCGGTACGTCCTGGCCACGGGGGCCAGTCTCGGCGGGGGCGAGGAGGAGATGGAGCAGATGCGGGCCTCGCTCGATCCGGTGCTCGCCCGGAACCCGAACATCGAGGTGAGCGCGAAGGTGGCGAGCAACCACTCGAAGGTCCTGCGCAGGGATCTTCTGCGCGGTCGCGGACGCGGTCCGCGAGATCGCGGCCGCCCACGACCAGGGGACCGGCTGAGCGCATGGTGTACGGACTACGATCGGTCAGGTCGCCGCGTTCGCCGGCGTCACGGTGAAGACCGTGCGCCACTACCACCGCCTCGGCCTGGTCGACGAACCGGAGCGGGACCGGTCCGGCTACCGGCGGTACGGATCACCCGACATGGTGCGGCTGGTGCAGGTCCGCACGCTCGCGGGGGCGGGCGTGCCGCTGGTGGAGATCGGGGGCTGCTCGACGCCGGTCCCGAGCGCCCGCCGCCGCCCTGGACGACGTGGAGCGCCGGCTCACCGACCGGATCGCGGAGCTGACCGCGCGGCGCACGGTGCTGCGCCGGCTCGCCGCGGGTGACCGGCTGCTGCTGCCCGGAGCGGGCCTGTGCGGCCCTGGACCTGATGGCCGAGCTCGGTTTCGGTGCCGATTACGTGGCGCTTCAGGAGGAGGCCCTGATACTGGCCCGTGCGCTGGTGCCGGAGGTCTTCGACAGTTTCCCTGGCCCAGTTGGAGCGCGGGCTCGGCGATCCGCAGTACGTGGCGTTGATGAAGCGCTGCCGGGAGTGCCGAGTCGTGGGATGCGGACGACCCGCGGCTCGACGAGCTCGCCGCCGCCCTGGCGGCGAAGCTGCTGGCCGACCGCGAACTGCTGGCGATGCCCGCCGAGTTCGAGGCGCGGCCGGACGCCGCCACCCGCTACGGCCTGATCAACCATCACCGGGAGGACCAGGCGCCGGCCGCCGCCCGCCTGAACGAGCTCCTTGGAGGCGCATCTGCGGGCGGTCGGCGTCGACATCCCGCACCAGTGACCGGGGCGGGTGGAGGCCTGGCAGGTCAGAGGACGGCGCCCCTCCTTCGTCCCGGCGGCGCAGCGTGGGCCGGCTGAGCGGGCGAGGTCCCGCCACATGTCGGAGAGGGCGATGACGGTGCGGGCGGGCGAACAGCCGCCGGATCGACACCTCTTGGTCGAGTTCCGTGCGGATCAGGCCGACGAGCCTGATGGCGCGCAGCGAGTTGCCGCCGAGGTCGAAGAAGTCCTCGTCGATGCCGACCCGGTCGAGTTCGAGGACGTCGGCGAAGGCCGCGGCCAGGGCCCGCTCGGTGTCGTTGCGCGCGGGCCCGGTACGTGCCGTCGTCGAAGGTGGGCTGCGGCAGCGCAGCCCGGTCGACGCGTCCGTCCGACGTCATCGGCAGGCGGTCGAGGACGGTGATCACCGTGGGCACCATGGGCTCCGGGAGCCGGCCCGCGGCGAACCGGCGCAGTTCCTCGGCCAGTTCGGCCGGATCGGCCTGCCCGTCCTGTCCGGCTGGTTCGGCGGGTCCCGCCGGTCCGGCCGGGGAGGCCGGGACGACGTAGGCCACGAGCCGGCGCTGTCCGGAGGCGTCGTCCCTGGCGACGACCACCGCCTGGGCGAGGCCGGTGTGTTCGGCCAGTGCCTCCTCGACCTCGGCCGGTTCGACCCGGACTCCCCGGACGTCGATGTGGGCGTCGGTGCGGCCCACGTGGGTGAGCCGGCCGTCGGCGTCCCTGCGCACCCGGTCGCCGGTCCGCTGCATGAGAGCGCCGGCCGGTCCGAACGGGCAGGGGCACGAAGCGTCCGCGGTCCGTGCGGGGCTCCCGGGGCAGCCGCGGTACGGCGGGCCCGGCGACGTACAGTTCTCCGGTGACGCCGACGGGGACGGGCGCGAGGCCCGGGCCCAGGACGTAGGGCGGTTTCGGCGGTCGGGGCGTTCGTGTCGACGGTCGTCAGGCCAGGGGCAGGCCTCCTGTACGCGGCGCAGTGCGGCGGCGGGGGACGCGGTCGCCGCCGGTCCAGACGGTGTGCAGTCCCGCGAGGTGGTCGGGGCGCTGCGCCGCGATGGTCGTGAACAGGCCGGCGGGCAGCCACACCGCGGTGATGTCGTCGGCCGCGCGGGCCTGGTCAGCGCGTCCACGTCGAGGTCGCCGGGCGGGGCGACGACCACGCGGCCGCCGTTCAGCAGGGTGCCCACAGGTCGAGGGCGAGGGTGTCGGAGGTGCGTGCGTGCCACAGCGACGGTGCCCCGGGCCGCGTCCTGCCAGTGCCGGTCCGTGACGTGGTGCGCCAGGTTGCCGTGGTGACGGCAACTCCCGTAGCGCCACCGGGTGTTGTGGGTCGTCGGGCAGCACGGCCAGGAGGTGGTCCGGCCGCGGCGGGCGGGGGCCGCGGTGCGTCGTCGTGGTCCGGCGGGAGGGCGTCGAGCAGCAGGACCGGCACCGGGAGGCCGTCAGGAGCGTTCCGGCGGTCGTGGTGTCGGTGAGCAGGGCGCGCGCCGGGGTGGCGCCGTCGCCGATGCGCGCCGCGATCAGCGGTGCGGGGAGCGCCCAGGGTCGATCGGCAGGTGGGCTCCGCCCGCCTTCACCACGCCCAGCAGGGCGACGGCCAGGTCCACCGACCGGGGCAGCGCCACGGGCGACGACGGTCTCGGGTCCGACGTGCGCGCCGGCGCAGCGCCTCGGCGACGCGGTCCGAGCGCTCGTCCAGTTCGCGGTACGAGACGGTCTCGTCGCCGGGACACGAGGGCGACGGCGTCCGGGGCGCGTTCCACCTGGTGGGCGAACAGTTCGCCGGGCGTCGGCCCCGCCGTGGTGTCCGTGGCGGGCGGTGCGCTCAGCACGCGGTCGCTCGGCGCCGCCCAGGACGTCCAGTGCGCCGACCGGCCGGTCGTCGGCGGCCACCAGGGCGCGGACGTGGTCGATCAACTCGGCGCCGATGAAGTGGAGTTCGGCGCGGGAGTACAGGCGGGTGGGGGCGTCGAGCCGGAGGTACAGGTCGCTGTCGGCGGTCCCGTCGTTGTAGACGGCGATGGACAGTTCGTCGAAGGCGCCGGTCGTGCCGCCGAGGTAGCGCGCCGGGCTGTCGGCGAAGTGGAGCTGCTCGACGAAGTCGACGACGTTCTGATGACGGCGCCGAAGCTGCCGCGGTCGCCGGGGGGCGGTGTCGCTCGCGCGCTGGATGTCCGAGTAGTGGCAGGCGGTGTGGCCGAAGAGTTCGTACGTCTCGTCGACCATGGCGTCGGCGATCTCGGTGAAGGTCGCGCCGAGGCGGGACCCGTACGCGTACGGGCACGACGTTCACGGCCAGTCCTGGGGTCCGGCTGGCGACGCCGACCCGGCTGCCCACGGCCAGGAGAGCAGGAAGTCCGGGCGGTCGCAGCGGTGCCGGAAGCAGACGGCGGCGGCCGAGGTCAGCATCGTGGACATCCACACGCCCAGGGTCTGCGCGGCGTCGGTCCAGGTGTCCGCCTCGGCGCGCGGCACGGTCAGGGGTGCGGCTGACCATGCCGATGGGTTCGGTCAGTCTGCCCCAGCGTCGGCGTCGCACGTCGGCGCGGCGAGCGCGGTCCGGGTCGCTTGGGCAGGGCGATGCGCGGACCTGGGCGGGCGGGGCGCGTCGGCTCAGGTAGTCGCGCCAGAACGCGGTGTCCTCGGCGAACGTCGGGGAGTCGGTACTGCTCGGTCTCGGCGGCGAACGACTCGACGTCCCAGGGTGCGGCAGCTCCGGTACCTGCCGTCCGCGGGCGAGTGCCGCACACCTCGGCGAGGCGCTTCGAGAGCAGCGCCGCCGGTGCCGAAGCCGTCGGAGACGAGGTGGTGGTAGGCGATCACCACGAGGGAGCGGGTCGCCGCGAGTTTCACCACGCCGAGCCGGAAGAGCAGGTCGCGCTCCAGGTCGAACGGTGTGCGCAGCAGGTCGGCCAGGGCGGTGCGCGCGGCCTGTTCGGGGTCGGGCTCGGCGCTGACGTCCAGGTGGAAGGGCCGCCAGTCCCCCAGTGCGCGGGGGTGAGCCGCAGTCCGCCGCCGTCGTCGGCGAAGGTGACGCGGAGTACTCCGCTTCGTCGAGCACGTGCAGGGAACGCGGATTCCATGACGGCGGCGTCGAGTTCACCGGCCACGTCCCACATGGTCAGCGCATGGTTCAGCGTGTCGGGAGACACCTTCTCCGCCAGCCACAGTCCTTTATGCGCAGACGACGCGCTGAACGAACGCACACGGATCGAAACCCTCAGAGAACAGGTCCGGGAATCGCGGAAATCGCGGGGATGCGCAGATCACCTCCACTTTCTGGGAAGTGAATCAGCCGTTCAAGACAGCTGGGGGCCGGCGGACGGGGCGCTGTGGGTTTGCGGTGTCCCGCCGGCGGGACGGGTCTACGCGGTGGTGCGGGGTGCGCCGGGCCAGCCAGGGAGGACACGAGGTGTCCGGGGCGATGCGGCGCGGGGACGGGTGGCGCAGCACCAGGTTCGCCCGCAGCCTGAGTCCGGCCGACGCGCTGAGGCGTTTGCTCAGTTCGACGGAGAGCAGGGAGTCGAAGCCGATCTCCTTGAACTCCTGGTCGGGGTCGAGGGATTGGTGGAGGAGTGGCCGAGGACGACGGCGACCTTCTCCAGGACGTGGTCGAGGACGAGCTGCTGCGCCTGGTCGTCGGGTAGGGCGGAGATCCTCTCCGGCAGGGGTTCGCCCGGTCGTCGTCGGCGGGCGGTTCCGTGGCCGGGGTGATCTCGGCGGCCGCGGTGGGCGAGGAGTTCAGCCAGAACCGCTGCCGCTGGAACGCGTACGTCGGCAGGTCCGCCTTGGGGCGGGGCCGAGCAGGGCGTCCCAGTCCACGGTCCCGCCCCGCACGTACAGCTGCGCGAGGGAGCCGACGAGGGACTGCACTTCGTTGCGGTCGCGGCGGGCCGAGTGACAGGACCAGCGCGTCGTCGAGGTCCCTCGACGGTCTCCCTGCACGGGGACGGTGAGGACGGGGTGCGGCTCATCTCGATGAACGTCCGGAATCCGTCGTCGGCCAGCTGCCGGACGGACGTGGCGAAGAGGACCTGTTCGCGCAGGTTGTCGTACCAGTACGCGCCGGTCAGTGCCGCGGTGTCGATGACCTTGCCGTAGAGGGTGGAGCAGAAGGGCAGCGTCGACGTCCGGGGGGCTGATGTCGGACAGGGCGTCGATCACCTGGTCGCGGACGCGGGTCACGTGGGGCGAGTGGGAGGCGTAGTCGACCGAGATCCGGCGGGCCTGGACGCCGTCGGCCTTCATCTTCTCCACGAACTCGTCGAGCGCGTCCGGTTCTCCGGACACCACCACAGGGAGCGGGGGGCCGTTGACGACGGCGACGCTCACCGTGTCGCTCCACGGGGCGAGCGCCCGGGCCACGACGTCCGCGGATTCGGCGACCGACGCCATGCCGCCGTGGCCGATCAGGTCGATGAGGGCCTTGCTGCGCAGTGCCACGACCTTGGTGGCGTCGCGCAGGGACAGGGCGCCGCAGACGTGGGCGGCGGCGATCTCGCCCTGGCTGTGGCCGACGACCGCGGCGGGTTCCACGCCCCAGGAGCGCCACAGCGCGGCCAGGGACACCATCACGGAGAACAGCGCGGGCTGCACGACGTCCACCCGGTCGAGGGTCGGTGCCCCCTCGGTGCCGCGCAGCACGTCGAGGGAGGGACCAGTCGACCCACTCGGCGAGGGCGTCCGCGCACGCGTCGAGGGACTGCGCGAACACCGGGAAGGCGTCGTACAGTTGCGCGGCCCATGCCGGCCCACTGCGAGCCCTGGCCGGGGAACATGAAGGCGACCCGGCCGGGGTTCCCTGCGCTGCCCCCGACCACGGCGGTGGACTCCGTGCCGCCGGCGAGCGCTGCAAGGCCGTTCGTCAGTGCGTCGCGGTCGGGGCCCAGGACCACGGCACGGTGCTCGAAGCGCGTCCGGTCCGACACGAGCGTCGCACCGATGGCGGCGATGTCGGCGGTGTCGGCGGTGTCGCCCGCATCGGTGCCGGGGCGGGCGGTGACGAAGTCGCGGAGCTTGGCGGCCTGGCGCTCCAGGGCTGCCGCGTTCTTGCCCGACAGCACCCAGGGGACGAGGCCGCCCGTCACGGCCTCGGGCCGCCGGGGCCTGGCCCACCGGGTCCGCCGGTTCCTGCGGCGGGGCCCTTTCCAGGATCACGTGCGCGTTGGTGCCGCTGACGCCGAACGACGACACGGCGGCTCCGCCGCGGCCCGTCGCCCCGTCCATTCCCGTCCCTCGACGAGGAGCTCGACGTCGCCCGACGACCAGTCGACGTGCTTCGAGGGGGTGTCCACGTGGGAGGGTCTTGGGCAGGCGCCCGTGGCGCAGCGCCAGGATCGGACTCTGATGACCCCGCCGACGCCGGCGGCGGCCATGGAGTGACCGATGTTCGACTTCAGCGATCCCAGCCAGAGCGGCCGGCCCGCCGCCCTGCCCCTGCCCGTACGTGGCGAGCAGGGCGCCCGCCTCGATGGGGTCGCCGAGCGTGGTGCCGGTGCCGTGCGCCTCGACCAGGTCCACGTCGGCGGCGGCGACGCCCGCGTTCGCCAGTGCCTTGCGGATCACGTTCTCCTGGGCGCGGCCGTTGGGTGCGGTCAGGCCGTTGCTGGCCCTGTCCTGGTTGACGGCGGAGCCGCGCAGGACGGCGAGCACGGGGTGGCCGGCCTCGTCGGGCGTCGGACAGCTGCTCCAGGAGGAGCACGCCGACGCCTTCGGCCCAGCCGGTCCCGTCCGCTCCGTCGGCGAAGGCCTTGCACCGGCCGTCGGCGGATGGCGGCGCCCTGCCGGGAGAACTCCACGAAGAACGAGGGGGTCGCCATCACCGACGCGCCGCCCGCGAGGGCGAGCGAGCACTCGCCCGACCGCAGCGACTGCGCCGCCAGTGTGGAGGGTCACCAGCGACGACGAGCAGGCGGTGTCCACCGACACGGCGGGCCCGGTCAGGCCCAGTTCGTAGGCGACGCGGCCGGACGCGACGCTCAGGGCGCTGCCGTACAGCAGGTGGCCCTCCAGTTCCCGCTGTCCCGCCTCCAGGAACCGCCATCCGTACTCGGACGAGCTCACGCCTGAGAAGACGCCGACGTCGGTGCCCCGTACGTCGGCGGGGACGATGCCCGCCCGTTCGAAGGCCTCCCACGACGTCTCCAGGAGGAGGCGGTGGTGCGGGTCGATGGCGAGGGCCTCGCGCGGGCTGATGCCGAGCAGCCGTGCGTCGAACGCGGCCGCGCCGGTCAGGACCGCCGTGCCGGGTGTACGAGCGCGACGGTGTCGGGGTCCGGGTCAGACGTCGCGCCAGCCGCGGTCCGTGGGGAAGGTGTCCACGGCGTCCCGGGCCTCGCGGAGCATGTCCCACAGGTCCTCGGGGTGGCCACGCCGCCGGGGTAGCGGCAGGCCATGGCGATCACGGCGATCGGGCTGCCGCGGCCGGCCTTCAGGGCGTCGTTCTCCTGGCGGAGGCGGTCGCGCTCTCGATGAGTGCGTCGCAGCGCCCGCTGGACCCGGTCCGCGCCGTCCGCCGTGCGATCCGCGGAGTTGGTCATGGTCACTACCTCCTTCTCGTCCAGGGCCAGGTCGACCAGTGCGTCCAGGTCGAGGTCCGACAGTTCGTCCGCGGTCACGTCCAGCTCGGCGCCGGTGTCCGAGGCCCGTCCGCCGTCGTCCGTCGGGGACGTGGCGGCGCAGGCCAGACCAGGTCCAGAGGCCCGCGCGCCGCAGGCCCTCGATCGATACGTGCCGCAGGGCCTCGCGGATCCCGGCGTCCTCAGCGTTTCGGCGGTGCCGGCCGGGTCCGGTCGGGTGCGGGGAGCGCAGCAGGCCGTGCAGGTGCTCGCCCATCTCGTGGGGGTCGGGTGGTTGGAAAACGAGGGTGGACGGCAGCCGCAGTCCGGTCGCGGCGGCCAGGCGGTTGCAGAGTTCGACCGAGGTCAGCGAGTCGAAGCCGAGCTGGGTGAAGGTCTGGCCGGCATCCACGGCCGCGCCGGAGGGGTGGCCGAGCACGACGGCGACCTGGTCGCGGACCCAGTCGAGGACGGCTGCCGCCGCTTCGTCGGCGGGCAGGGCGGCGAGCCTGGCGGTCAGGCGGGCCTTCGTCCTGGGACGGCCGGGCCCGGTGCGGCGGGTCCTGCCGGTGGTGGCGAGGTCGCGCAGGAGGAGCGGTACGTCGTCCACGGCCCTGTCCGCAGGGCGGCGACGTCCACGCGGGGCGGGGACGGAGACCGGCGCGCCGGCGGCGCACGCCGCGTCGAACAGGGCGAGGGCCTCGGGTGTCGGCATCGCGGCGATGCCCGCGCGCCGCAGCCGGGAGAGGCCGGTGTCGTCCAGGGTCCCGGTCATGCCACTGCTCTGTTCCCACCAGCCCCAGGCCAGCGAGGTGCCGGGCAGCCTGGACGCTCCTGCGGTGGGCGGCCAGTCCGTCCAGGAAGGCGTTGCGCCGCGTAAGTCTCGCCTGTCCGCCGCCGCCGAGCGTAGACCCGCGAGGGCGGGAGAACGCGACGAACGCCGACAGGGGCCGGTCCCTGGTCAGTCTGCAGGTTGACGGCGCCGCCCGCCTTGGCGTGCAGGACGTGGTCGAGGCTCTGGGTCAGGGACTCGACGGTGCCGTCGGCGAGGACGCCGGCCGCGCGCACGACGGCGGTGAGCGGGCACCGCGCGCAGGTCCGCGAGCAGGGCGGCAGAGGGCGGTCCGGTCCAGACGCCGCAGGCCACGACCTTTCACCTCCGCGCCCGCGCCGGTGAGCGCGCCCGCGACCAGCTCGCGCCCTGTCGGCCGCCGCTCCCCGTCGGCCGGCCAGCACCAGACTGCGGGACGCCGTGCTCGGTGACGAGGTGGCGTGCCACGAGGGAGCCCACGCCGCCGGTGCCGCCGGTGACGAGGACGGTGCCGCCGCCGAAGCCGCCGCCCACGTCGAGCACGAGCTTGCCGGTGTGGCGGCCCTGGCTCATCTCGCGGAACGTGGCGCGCGCGTCGCGGACGTCGCGGACGGTGACCGGGTTCAGGCGCACCCGGCCGTCGGCGAACAGGTCCAGCACGGTCCGGAACATGGCGTGGATCGCGTCGGGTCCCGCCTCGTAGAGGTCGAAGGCCTCGTAGGCGACGCCGGGTGGTCGGCACGCCACGCGCGGTGCGGCTCGCGGATGTCGGTCTTGCCCATCTCGACGAAGTCGCCGCCCCGGGGCAGCAGCGTCAGCGAGGCGTCCACGAAGGCGTGGGCGAGGGGAGTTCAGGACGACGTCCATGCCGTGCCGTCCGACGTGGCGAGGAACTTCCGCGCGAACTCCAGGTCGCGGGAGGACGCGAGGTGGTCGTCGTCGAGGCCCAGGGCGCGCAGGGCGGGCCACTTGGCCGGGCTTGCGGTCGCGTAGATCTCGGCGCCGGCGTGCCGGGCCAGTTGGACGGCGGCCATGCCGACGCCGCCCGCCGCGGCGTGGATGAGGACCCGCTGCCCCTTCTCGAGCTTCGCGACGTGGAAGAGCCCGTGGTACGCGGTAGGAAGGTAGTCGGCACGGACGCCGCTCCGGCGTAGCTCCACCCGTCGGGGATCGGCATGAGCATGCGGTGGTCCGCGACGGCGACGCGGCCGAAGGCGCCGGTGAAGATGCCGGTGACGCGGTCGCCTGGGGCCAGCCGGGTCACGTCGTCCGCGACGTCGAGGACGACTCCCGGCGCCCTCGCTGCCGAGTCCGGCGTCGATGGCGGTGCGGTCGACGAGGCCCAGCGCGATGGTGACGTCACGGAAGTTGGAGCCCGGCGGCCTGTACGGCGATGCGGACCTGCCCGCTGGTCAGGGGCTCAGTGACTTCGGGGCACGGCACCCAGGTCAGGTTCTCCAGGGTCCCCTTGGTCGGGATGCCGAGCCGGTGCGGGCCGTCCGCGGGCGGCTCGATCCGCTGGTCGGCGGGCGGGGGCGGGGGGCGAGGCGGGGGACGAGGAACGTGCCGTCGCGCAGGGCCAGTTGGTCCTCGGCCAGGGCGAGCGCGTCCGGGAACCGGGCCCAGGACGTCTCGTCGTCGTCGATGTCCAGGGAGCCGGAACCTGCCGGGGTGCTCGGTCTGGGCGGACCGGACCAGGCCCCACACGGAGGCTCCGGGAGGCTGTCCACGCCCTCGCCCGCATTGGTGGAAAGGGCGCGGCGGGTCAGCACGGACAGCGTTGTTCCGGCGAGCGTGTCGTCGGCGAGGAACCGCTGGATCCAGTCCAGTACGTACTGTCGGTGTCGGCCACCTCGGCGAGCAGGTCGCGGTCGGTGCCGAGGGCGGTGGGGTCGGGGGACGGTGGGGTCGGGGGCGGTGTCGTCGACGCACAGGACGAGATGCCGGGGGCTTCCTGCCCAGAAGCCACGCCGACGACCTCGTCGAGGGACGCGGCGTGCGTGACGTTCTCGCCGCCGGTCTCGACGAGCCGGGCGGCCAGGCCGTTCTTCGCTCCCACAACTCCCCATGAAGCAGCGGGAGTTGATTGACCGCCTGATGGGGCCGTGCGCCATTCCACCGCGTAGAGGCTGCGCCGGGCGCACCTGGTCGGACTCGCGGGGCGGAACGTGAGTGTCTCGACGTGTGCGGTGCCGCGGCCCTCCTCGTCGGCGATCGTCAGCGACACGGCGCCCTCGCCGACCGGGGGAGAGCCTGACCCGTACGGTCGGGCCGCACACGCCGGTCAGGGCGGCCCCTGACCAGGCGAACGGCATCCAGCCCTGCTCGCCCGTCACCTCGATGACGCCGCCGGCCACCGCCGCGTGCAGGACGGTGTCGAGCAGCGCCGGGTGCAGGGCGAACGTCCCGCCCGCCTGCTGGGTGTTCTCCGGCAGGGTGGCGAGGGCGTAAAGGTCGTCGCCGTGCCGCCGGACCTCGCGCAGTCCGCGGAACGCGGGAGCCGTAGTCGAAGCCCGCGTCGGCGAAGGAGTCGTAGAGGCCGTCGATGGCGAGCGGTGTCGCGTCGGCCGGTGGCCGGGCGGCGCGCGTGCGGGGCGCCGGTCCGCAGGGGCGTCCGGCGCCAGGGTGCCCTGTGCGTGCCGGGTCCAGCCGCCCGCTGTCGGGCTGTCGTCGGCGGGACGGGCGTGCACCTCCAGGGCGCGGCGGCCGGACTCATCGGGTGCGCCGACGACGACCCGGACCTGGACCTCGCCCGTGTCGGGCAGGATCAGGGCACTTCCAGGGAGAGTTCCTCGACCGTGGCGCATCCGACGCGGTCGCCCACCGACAGGGCGAGGTCGAGGTGGGCCGTGGCCGGGACGACGACCGCGCCGAACACGGTGTGGTCGGCCAGCCAGTCGTGGGTGCGCAGGGACCACAGGCCGGTGAACACCACCTCGTCGGTGCCGGGGCGGTCCACCGCGGCGCCGAGCAGCGGGTGGCCGGGGGCCGACAGGCCGGCGGCGGCGACGTCCGCCGTGTCCTGCCCGGCGAGGAAGTCCATCCAGTAGCGCTGCCGCTGGAACGCGTACGTCGGCAGGTCCACCTGTCGGCGCGGTCCGAACACCGCGTCCCAGTGCACGGACGCGCCCCCGGACGTGCAGCTGGGCGAGCGCGGCGGCCAGCGCTCTGACCGGCCCGCGGTCCCGCCGCGACGACGACACGACGATGGTGTCGTGCGCGCCCGCGGCGGAGAAGGTGTCCTGGGTGATGCTCGCGAGCGTCGAGCCCGGCCCGACTTCGATGAACACGTCCGCGCCGGCCTCCCGGGCGCACTCGACGGCGTCGTGGAAGCGGACGGGTTCGCGGACGTGGCGCACCCAGTGCTCCACGGACGTCAGTTCCTGGAGCGTGGCCGGGCGGCCGAGCCTGGTCGAGACGACCGGGATCGTCAGCTCGCCCGTGGGGAGTTCGCCGAGCGCGGCGGCGAACTCGTCCAGACCGGGTCCATCAGCGGGGAGTGGAAGGCGTGGTCGACGGCGAGGAGCTTCGCCGAGGTGCCGCTCGGCGACGAGCGCAGGTCACGGAGCGCGTGGACCTGGTCGCGCGCGCCCGAGACGACGACGGACTCCGGGCCGTTGACGGCGGCGATGCCGACCCGGTCGTACGCGTCGAGCAGCGGGCCCACCCTGGGCTTCGGAGGCGCGGACGGCGAGCATGGCGCCGGGCTCGGTGACCGTCTGCATGGTCCGTCCGCGGGCGGCCACGAGGCGGGTCGCGGTGTCGAGGCCGAGGACTCCGGCGACGTGGGCGGCGGCGATCTCGCCGACGAGAGTGGCCGATCAGGCGGTCGGGCCGGGGGCAGTACCGGGCCATGAGCCGGTACAGGGCGACCTGGAGGGCGAACAGGGCGGGTTGCGCGACGTCCGTAGCGTCGCGCTGCGCGGGCTCGTCAGCGAGGAGTGAGGGGCTTGAGGGCGAAGGGGAGGTGCGCGTCGAGTGTGCGCAGGTCTCGTCGAGGCTCTGCGCGAAGACGGGGAAGGTGTCGTACAGCTCGCGGGCGGCTCCGGCCCAGGGCGAGCCCTGTCCGGGGAACATGAAGACGGTTCCGGCGGGCTCGCCCGCGACGCCGCGGCTACGACGGCCGTGGACTCCGTGCCGTCGGCGAGCGTGGCCAGCGCGCTCAGGAGTTCCTCCCGGTCGCGGCCGTGGACGACCGCGCGGTGGTCGAGGTGGGAGCGGCTCGACGTCAGCGACCAGCCGATGTCGGCGACGTCGAGGTCGTCGTCGGCCGCGGCGAAGGCGCGGAGTTTCGCCGCCTGGCCCGCACGCGCGCTCCGACCGTGCCGAGAGGACCCAGGGCACCAACTCGCCTTCCACGGACGGGACTTCACCCACGTGGTGCGGGTCCGGTTCGGCCTCGGGGGGCTGTTCCAGGATGAGGTGGGCGTTCGTGCCGCTGGCTCGAAGCTGGAGATGCCGGCGCGGCGGGGGCGGTCCGGCGCGTCCGGCCACTCCCTCGCCTCGGTCAGCAGCCGCACCGCCCCGGACGACCAGTCCACATGCGTCGACGGGCGGTCCACGTGCAGCGTCTTCGGCAGCACACCGTGCCGCATCGCCATGATCATCTTGATGATGCCGCCGACGCCCGCGGCCGCCTGCGTATGACCGGTGTTCGACTTCAACGAGCCGAGCCACAAGGGCCGTTGAGGGGTCGCGGTCCCTGGCCGTACGTCGCCAGCAGGGCCTGTGCCTCGATGGGGTCGCCCAGGGTGGTGCCGGTGCCGTGCGCCTCGACCACGTCGACGTCGTCCGCCTGGAGCCGGGCGTTCGCCAGCGCGGCCCGGATCACCCGCTGTTGGGCGGGCCGCTGGGCGCGGTCAGGCCGTTGGACGCGCCGTCCTGGTTGATCGCGGAGCCGCGGATGACCGCCCAGATCCGGCGGCCGTTGCGCCGCGCGTCCGAGAGGCGTTCCAGCACCAGCACGCCGACGCCCTCGGCGAAGCCGGTGCCGTCCGCCGCCTCCGCGAACGCCTTGCAACGCCCGTCCTCCGACAGACCCCGCTGCCGCGAGAACTCCCGGAACACCTGCGGCATCGCCATGACGGTCGACGCCGCCGGCCAGGGCGAGCCCGCACTCGTCCTGGCGCAGCGACTGCACCGCCTGGTGCACGGCCACGAGCGACGACGAGCACGCGGTGTCCGTCGAGAGCGCCGGGCCTTCGAGACCCAGGGGACGTACGCCACGCGGCCGGACGCCACGCTCAGCAGGGAACCGGTCTGGGCGTAGCCGGAATGGCCTCGGGCGTGGAGAAGTGGCTGCCGTAGCCGAAGTAGGCGAGGCCGGCGAACACGCCGGTGCTGCTGCCGCGCAGGGAGTCGCCGGGTCGATGCCGGCGCGCTCCAGGGACTCCCAGGAGGTCTCCAGGAGGAGGCGCTGCTGCGGGTCGGCGGCGAGCGCCTCGCGCGGGGCTGATCCCGAAGAACTCGGCGTCGAAGTCGCCCGCGTCGTACAGGAATCCGCCCGAGCCCGTGCGGCAGCTGCCCGGCCGGTCCTGGTCCGGGTCGGACAGTTCCGCCAGGTCCCAGTTGCGGTCGTCGGGGAACGCCGACACGGCGTCCGTGCCGGTGCGCACCAGCTCCCACAGCTCTCGGGGACGCCGCGCCGCCCGGGAACCGGCAGGCGACGCCGACCACGGCGACGGGTTCGGCCGCGGCCTCCGTCACTTCGCTTCAGGCGCTTGCGGGTCTCGATGAGCTCGATCGAGGGTCCGCTTGAGGTAGTCGAGAACCTCGGCGTTGTTGTCGTTGGTCATCGCCTCTCTCTAGCCGAGCTCTTTGTCCAGGAGCGAGAGGAGTTCTCCCCGCCGAGGCCGAACTGATCCGGTCGACGAGGGCGACCAGTGATCCCTCGCCCACCATCGAGCGGACCCTGCCCTGCACCTCGCCGAGCAGCGTGGACAGGGCGGCCTTGCCCTCGTCGGCGAGGTCGAGGAACGCGTCCTCGATGCGGGCGCCGAGCCCTTCGATCTCCGCGGCCAGGTGATCGGCCGGGGACCGGGGTGCGGTACCGGGTGCTTCGGCACCGGATCCCTGGGTGCCGCCGGTGTTCAGGAACTGCGCGAGGGCGCCGCGGGTTCGGGTGGTCGAAGACGAGGGTGGCGGGCAGGGTGCGGCCGGTCGCCGCCGCCAGCCGGTTGCGCAGGTCGAGCGCCGTGAGCGAGTTGATGCCCAGTTCCTTGAAGGTGGCGGTGGAGCCGATCCGTCCGCCGCCGGAGTGGCCGAGGACGAGGGCGGTCTGCGCCCGTACGGCGTCGAGCAGCACGGTCTCCGCCTCGCCGGGCGGCAGCGACCTGAGCCGCTCCGCGAGTCCGGTGTCGGCGGGCCCGGGGGCCGACGGGTCGGCGGCGGGGTCCGCGGGTGTGCCGAGCAGCCCGCGCAGGAGCGGCGAGGCCCGGCCGGTCGGCCCGCGGCAGGCCGGGGGGCCGGGAGGTCGAGCAGTGCGGGCACCAGGACCGGTTCGTCCCGGGTGATCGCCGCGTCGAAGAGGGCGAGCCCCTCGGCGCGTCGGCAGCGGCAGCACGCCCTGCCGTCGCAGGCGTACGACGTCCCTCCTCGCCGATGTCGGCGATCATCTCGCTGCGTTCCCGGCCCACAGGCCCCAGCACAGGGAGCGGGCCGGGAGTCCCGTGGCGTGGCGAGCTTCGGCGAGGCCGTCGAGGAACGCGTTGGCCGCCGCGTAGTTGGCCTGTCCGGCCGTGCCCACGACGCCCGCGACCGAGGAGAACAGACGACGAACGCAGGAGAGGCCGAGGTCGCGCGGTCGGTTCGTGCGAGGTGCCAGGCGCCGCGCACCTTCGGGGCGAGACCGCGTCCAGGCGGTCCCCGGTCAGCGCCGCGACGACGCCGCTCGTCGAGCACGCCCGCGCAGTGGATCACCGCGGTCAGCGGCTGCTCGGGCGGCATCGCGGCGAGCACCTCGGCGACGGACGCGGTCCGTGAGACGTCGCAGGCCACGACCTCCGTCCGGGCGCCTGCCGCGGTGAGTTGGGCGCGCAGGTCCGCCGCGCCAGGGGGGCCTCCGGTCCGCGCCTGCTGGTCAGGACGAGGCTGCGCACTCCGTGCCGTTCGACGAGGTGCCGGGCGAGGAGGGCGCCGGCCGCCGGTGCCGCCGGTGATCAGGATCGGTCCCGGTGCCGAGGGCGGGCGGGGCGTCCGGCGTGCGGCCCGGGGCTTCCGGGGCGGGGGTGAGTTGGGGTGGTGACGCTGCCCGACCTGATTCTCGAGCTGGGCCTCCCCGGTCGCGGCGGCCGCAGGGATGCGGGCCCACGAGAGCCGGGCCGACCGTCGGTGTCCACGAGCGTGAACCGTCCTGGGTTCTCGGTCTGCGCGGTGCGCAGGAAGCCCCAGGCCGCGGAGGCCGCGGGCTCCCGGGGCTGCTCCCGGTTCCCGTGGCGGACGTACTCGTGGCGGACGCGTGCTGGTCGTGGAACGCGTTCGTCGTGACGACGACCAGGCGTGAGTCGGCGAACCGGTCGTCGGCGGCGCCGCGTTGCGTCCACCGCAGCAGCCGGTGGAGGTTCCGCTCGGCGACAGCGGGGGACGTCGGGGACGTCGCCCGCCCCCGCCATCGCCCGTCCTGTCGAGGACCGTCCCCTCGATGCCCGCCCCTTCGAGGCCTCGCGATGACAAACGGCGGGATCCCGCTTCGTGGGCGGCGAGTTCGTCGAGGCCGGCGAAGACCTCGGCGCCCGGTGCGAGGGGTGCGGGGACCGTGTCGGGTGTGCCGAGGACGGCGTACCGGACCGGGGCCGGGGCCCGCCGGGACGGCGCGAGGGGGACCCAGTCCACCCGGAACAGCGACTCCTGGTCGTCGAGGGCGGTGCTCAGCTCGGCGAGCTGTTCCTCGTCCAGGGCCGCAGGTCCAACGACGCGACGCCGCCGACCGGGGTGCCGTGCTCGTCGGCGAGGTCACGGACACGGTGTCCTCGCCGTGGGTGCGAGCCGGACGCGCAGCGCGGTCGTCCCGTCGGTGGGTCGTACGCGGATGCCCGTGCACCGGAACGGCAGCCAGGTCCGCGGCCGGGTGCCGGCGCCGGTCGGCCGGGGTCCGCTGGTCGCAGGGCGGCGTGCAGGAGCGCCGGGTGGATCAGAACCCGGCGCCCCGGGTCCGCCGCGTCGGGGTCGGGCGCGGGCAGCCGTACGTCCGCGAACAGGGTGTCTGGCGCCACGCTCCTGCGGTCCGTGCGGCGGCGGCCCGGCGGGCTCGTCGTCGGCGGGCACGGCGACCGCGCCTGCGGGCGGCCACGCGGCGAGAGTCCTGGTGCGCGGGGGTCCTGGTGCGCGGGGTCTTCGTGCGCGGGGGTGTCCGCCGGTCGGTCCTGGCGACGCCGACTGCGTTCCGCGTCCACTCCGGTCTCGCCCGCGCCGCGCGAGTGCACGCTGATCTCGCGCTTGGCGTCGATCAACACGCGGATCTCGCGCTCGCCCGTCCGGGACAGCACCAGCGGCGTCTCCAGGGTGAGTTCGTCGACGACGTCGCAGCCGGCGCGGTGGGCCGCCCACAGGCCAGTTCCAGCGGCACGGCGGCCGGGACCAGGACGGCGCCGTGGACTGCGTGCGCGGCGAGCCACGGGTGGCGCTCGACCGACAGGCGGCCGGTCGCGGCCAGCGCGCCGTGCTCCGCGTCGTCGGTCAGGTCGATGACGGCGTCGAGCAGCGGGTGGTCTGCCGTGCCCGTACCGCCACGTGCGGCAGGGTGCGCGGCGGTGCTCTCGTGGGGCGTCCAGCCAGTGGCGCTGCCCCCTGGAAGGCGTACGCGGGCAGGTCGGTCCAGCGGCCGTCGACGCCGGGGAAGGCCGCTCTCCCACGTCACCGCGGCGCCCGCGACGAACGCCTCGGCCGCCGACCGGTGGAACCGGGCGAGTCCGCCCTCGCCGCGGCGCAGCGTGCCCACGACGGCGGCGGGGTGCCCGCGCTAGTCCAGGGTCTGTTCCAGGCCGGGCGTCAGGACGGGGGTGCGGGGACGCCTCGACGAAGTACCGAAGCCCTGGTCGGCCAGGGCGCGGGTGGCCTCCTCGAAGCGGACGGTGCGGCGCAGGTTGGTGTACCAGTACGCGGCGTCGAGGCCCGTCGTGTCCAGCCAGTCGGCGGTCACCGTCGAGAAGAACGGGCACGTCGGCCGGGCGCGGTGCGAGTCCCGTCAGGACGCGGCGCAGTTCGTCGTGGACGGCTTCCACGTGGGCCGAGTGCGAGGCGTAGTCGACCGGTACCCGGCGGGCCCGTACGTCGTCCCTGCTGCGCAGGCGGCGAGCAGGGCGTCCAGTTCGGCGACGTCGCCGAGACCCGCTCACCGACGTGGGTCCGTTGACGGCCGCGACCGACAGTCCGTCGGTGAGGCGTGCGCGGACGTCCTCGACGGGCAGGGCGACCGACACCATGCCGCCGCGTCCGGACAGCGCCAGGATCGCCTTCGACCGGAGCAGCGACCACCTTCGCGGCGTCGTCGATCGATCAGGGCGCCGGCGACGCACGCGGCGGCGATCTCGCCCTGCGAGTGGCCGACCACGGCGTCCGGCCGCACTCCGTAGGAGCGCCACAGTTCGGCGAGGACACCATCACGGCCCACAGGACGGGCTGGACGACGTCGACGCGTTCCAGCGCCTCGGCGTCGCCGGAGCACGTCGGCGAGGGACCAGTCGATGTACGGTGCCAGCGCGTCGGCGCACTCCCGCATCCGGGCCGCGAACTACCGGGGAGGTGGTCCACAACTCCCGGCCCCATGTCGACCCACTGGGAGCCCTGGCCGGGGAACACGAACACGGTCCCGCCGACGGCCCGTGCGACTCCGGACACCGCTCCCGCAGGGGCGTTCTCGTCGCCGGTGGCGACGGCGGTCAGTGCGGCGGGAGTTCGTCCCAGTCGGCGCCGATCACCACCTGGCGGTGCTCGAACAGCGAGCGCGCTCGTCACGAGTGCGTGGCCGGACGTCCGCGGGGGGCAGGCCGGTGGCGGTGCCGGTGGCGACTGTGTCGCGCAGGCGCAGGGCGCTGGTCGCGCAGGGCCTCCGCCGACCGTGCGGACAGCACCCACGGCACCGACGGCGCACCGATGTTGCGCCGTCTCCCCGGCGGCTGCTCGCTCGGAGGACCGTCCGGCGTTCTGCTGCTGGGGGGGCCTGTTCCAGGATGAGGTGGGCGTTCGTGCCGCTGATCGCCGAACGGCGGAGATGCCGGCGCGGCGCGGGTGATCCGGCGCGCCCGGCCACTCCCTCGCCTCGGTCAGCAGCTCGCACCGCGCCCGGTCGACCAGTCCACGTCCGTCGGGGGCGGTCCACGTGCAGAGCGTCTTCGGCAGCACGCCGTGCCGCAGCGCCTGCACCATCTTGATGACGCCGCCGACGCCCGCGGCGGCCTGCGTGTGACCGATGTTCGACTTCAACGAGCCGAGCCACAAAGGGCTGTTGGGGGTCGCGGTCCTGGCCGTACGTCGCCATGCAGCGCCTGCGCCTCGATCGGGGTCGCCGAGCCGCGTGCCGGTGCCGTGCGCCTCGACCACGTCGACGTCGGCGGGACCGACAGGCCCGGCGTTCGGCGAGGGCCTTGCGGATGACGCGCTGCTGGGCCGGGCTCGCTGGGTGCGGTCAGGCCGTTGGAGGCGCCGTCCTGGTTGACTGCGCTGAGCCGCGGATGCACCGCCCGAGATCCGGCGGCCGTTGCGCCGCGCGTCCGACAGCCGCTCCAGGACGCATGACGCCGACGCCCTCGGAGAGGCCCGGTGCCGTCCGCCGCCGTCCGCGAACGCCTTGCAGCGGCCGTCCTCCGACAGACCCCGCTGGCGGGCGAGTTCGACCATGCAGTGCCGGGGGTGGACATCGACCATCACGCTCCGGCCAGCGCCATGCGTCGTCTGCCCTGACCGCAGGGACTGTACGGCCTGGTGGATCGCGACCAGGGACGACGAGCACGCCGTGTCGGTGGAGATCGCCGGGCCTTCGAGACCCAGTCGTACGCGACGCGGCCCGCGGCCACGCTGTCGTACGCGCCGGTGAGCGCGAAGCCGCGACGTCGCCGGCGGCGCGCCGCCCATCCGCGGGCCGTAGTCGATGGCGTAGAGGCCGGTGAAAAACCCCGGTCGCCGTGCCCCCGCAGTCGCGGCCGGGTCGATGCCCGCCCGTTCCAGCGCCTCCACGTCGTCTCCAGGAGCTGGCGCTGCTGCGGGTCCATCGCCAGCGCCTCGCGCGGCGCTGATGCCCGAAGAACGGCGCGTCGAACCGGGCGAGTTCGGGCAGTGGAACCCGCCCGTGCGCGACGTGGTGCGTCGTGCCGGGCGCCTCGGGTCGGGGTCGCGCAGTGCCGCCAGGTCCCAGCCGCGGTCGACGGGGAAGTCGCTCATCGCGTCGACCTCGTCGGACACGACGCCCCACAGTCCCCTCGGGGAGGTCACTCCGCCAGGAAGCGGCACCCCACGCCCACGACCGCGATGGGTTCGCGCGCCGATTCCTCCAACTCGCGTACGCGCTCGCGCAGTTGCTGCGCGCGTCGCCGACGGCGCGTCGCAAGTAGGACCGGAGCTTGTCGACATCCTCCACCAGGGCCTCCCCAACGGTTGCTCAGCAGACTGGGTGTGACGGGACGGGTGGCCGCACGGGTCGGCGGCCGGACGTCGGGTGCGGCTACACGTATCCGCGGTCGATCAGCGCGTACAGGTCGTCGTCGCTGTGGATCTCCGCGGTGCGCCGGCCGACGGTGCTTCCTCGCGCGGTGCCGGCGGCTCGGGTGTCGGCGGTGCGGGAACGGCCGGTTCGGGCGCCGCCGGTTCCGAGGAGGGGTGAAGAGGTGGCGGGCGAGCCGTTGCGGGGTGGGGTGGGTGAACGCGACGGTGGCCGGGAGCCGTACGCCGGTCGCCGCCGTGACCCGGTTGCGCAGGGCCACCGCCATCGGCGAGTCGAAGCCCAGGGTCTTGAAGGGCTCGGTCGACCGCGCCGCGAGACCGGCGCCCGCCGGGTCCGTGTCGCCCGTGCCGAGGACGGCCGCGGTCTCAGCGCACGAGCGCGAGGACCTCCGCCTCCGATCCCAGGTCCGCAGCGGCGGTGCGTGCGTCGAGCCCGGTGGTGGGTCCGGTGGCGGGTCCGGCGGTGGGTCCGGTGCCGGTCGTGGTGCCCGGTGTCGTCGGCGGCGGTGAGCCAGTGCCGCTGCCGCTGGAACGGGTAGGTCGGCAGGGCGGTCCGGTGCGGCCGGTGGGCGGCGAGCGCCGCCTCCCAGTCCACGGGTACGCCGCGCACGTGCAGTTCGGCCAGCGACTCCAGGACCTCGGCCGCGCTGCCGTCGTGCTTGCTCAGGGTGCCCACGACCTTGGGCGGGTCGGTCAGCGCGTCGGCGGTCTCCGCCATCGCCACCTGGAGCACGGGGTGCGGGCTGACCTCCACGTACACGCCGCCGCGGGTCCGCATGAGCCGCTCTGACGACCTCGCCGAACCGCACCGTGGAGCGCAGGTTGTCGTACCAGTACGAGGCGTCGAGGGCGCGGGTGTCGAGGGGCCCGGCGGTGACCGTGGAGTGGAACTCCACCTCCGTCGGTATCGGCGTGATGCCGTCGGCGGCCCGAGCACCCGGTCGCGGATGCGCTCGACGTGGTGGGAGTGGGAGGCGTACTCGACCCTGACGCGGCGGGCGCGGACGCCGCGTCGTCGGCGGCCCGGGCGGCGAACTCGTCCAGGGGCGCCGGGGTCTCCGGCGATCACCACCGAGGCGGGGTCCGTTGACCGCGGCCACGGACAGCCGTCCTGGCCAGGGGGCGATGAGTTCCTCGACCTGGCCCAGGGGCGCGGCGACCGCGGTCAGTCCCGCCGTGGCCGGCCAGGTCGGTCAGGGCCTGGCTGCGCAGGGCGACGACCCGTGCCGCGTCGTCGAGGGAGAGGGCGCCCGACGCGCAGGGCCGCGGCGATCTCGCCCTGCGAGTGTCCGACCACCGCGTCGGGGACCACGCCGAGGGAGCGCCACAGCCGGGCCAGGGACACCATCATCGCGAACAGCGCGGGCTGGATCACGGTGTCCCCGTGCTCCGCCGCCGGTGCCGGTTCCGGGCCGGTCAGCAGCTCGGTCAGGGGACCAGTCCTGCCAGGGCCGCAGGGCGCGGTCGCAGGCGTCGATCGACCGGGCGAAGACCTCCGACTCGGCGTACAACTGCCGCCCCATGCCCTGCCATTGGGAGCCCTGGCCGGGGAACACGAAGACGACCGGGCCCGCCGCCGCTCCCCGGCCGTGCCGCGCACCGCCCGTGCCGCCGTGCCGCCGGTCGCCAGCTGTCCGAGACCGGCCAGCGTCTCGTCGCGGTCGCCGCTCAGCAGGACCGCCCGGTGGGCGAACGGGGGTCCGCGTCGACACGAGGGAGTGGGGCGGCGTCGGCGGCCGACGGTGCCGTGTCGCCTGCCATGAGGTCCCGCAGCCGTGCGGCCTGCTCGCGCAGGGGCCGGCTCGGACCGCGCGGACAGCACCCAGGGCAGCACTTCGGCGGCATGCGTGACCGCCAACTCTCCGTCTATAGAAGCGAGTTCAGATGGTTCGCTGCTGTCTCCCGGTGCCTGTTCGAGGATCAGGTGCGCGTTGGTGCCGCCGAGGCCGAACGCGGACACCCCGGCCCGGCGCGGCCGGTCGGGGCTGCCGGGCCAGGGCCGTGCGGCGTCGAGGACCTCGAAGTCGCGGTGGAAGTCGGGGACGGCGGGGTTCGGGAGCGGAAGTTCAGGTGCGGGACCAGGTGCGCCCGGTCCACGCAGAGCGCCGTCTTCACGAAGCCGACGATGCCCGCGGCGGGCTCCAGGTGCCCGACGTTCGTCTTCACCGAGCCGATCGTGAGGGGGCGGTCGCGGCCGGTCCGCCGGAACACCTCGCGCAGGCCGGACAGTTCGGCCGGATCGCCGACCCGGGTGCCGGTGCCGTGGGCCTCCACGTAGTCGACGTCGTCGAAGCCGAGCTCCGCGCGGTCGAGCGCGGCGAGCACGGCCGCCGCCTGGCCGGTGGGGCTGGGGTCCGGCATCCGGCTGGACGCCCCGCCGCTGCCGACGCCCCAGCCGCGCACCACCGCGTAGATGTGGTCGCCGTCGGCGACGGCGAGGTCGAGCCGCTTCAGGACGACGAACGCCCCGCCCTCGCCGCGGACGAAGCCGCTGGCCCGTTCGTCGAAGGTGAAGCAGCGGCCGTCGGGCGAGAGGGCGCCCAGGTTCGCCAGGCCGAGGCCCGCCTCCGGGTCGGCGATCAGGTGGACGCCGCCCGCGATCGCCAGGTCGGCGGCGCCGCCCCTGATCCGGTCGCAGGCCAGGGCGAGGGAGACGAGCGAGGAGGACTGGCCGGAGTCCGTGGCCAGGCTCATGCCGCGGGCGTCGAACAGGTGGGAGATGCGGTTCGCGATCAGCGCGCCGCTGGAGCCGAGGGCGGCGTAGTGGTCGTCGCGGTCGCTGCCGGACAGCTTGCGCAGCAGTTCGTACCCGGAGGGCGCGGCGCCGACCAGGACGTCGACGGCGCGGCCGGCGAGCGCGGTGGCCGGGACGCGGGCGTCCTCGACGGCCTCCCAGGCGAGTTCGAGGCCGAGCCGCTGCACGGGTCCATGGCGGCGGCCTCCGCCGCGCCCGTATCGAAGAACTCGGCGTCGAAGCCGTCGATGGAGTCGAAGAACGATCCCGTGCGCACGGTGGCGGCGTCCGGATGGGGACGGCTGGGCCCATGGGGGACGGGTGGGCGGGGTGGGTCGCGTCGGTGGCCCGCTGTCCGGGGAACGTGCCGACGGTCGACCTCCCGTCGAGGAGCAGCCGCCAGAACGCGCCCAGGTCGGGCACGCCGGGGAAGCGGCACGACATCCCGACGACGGTAACACCGGTGGCTGCGCCACTCATGCGAACCCCTTCCGGTCCTCTCGGCGTACGGCCGGCTCGGCGCGTACGGACTGCATCGCTCACTGCCAGGACGTCAGCACCGCGCGCAGGCCGTCCGGCGCGTCCATGAAGTCGTAGTGGCCGCCGTCGACGTGGCGGACCTCGACCGTCTCCGCGTACGGGCGCCATCCCGCGAGCTGGTCGGGGTGTGACGTCGGGGTCGTCGCGCCAGTGCAGGACGACGACGGGGCACGGCACGGCGACCCGCTCCACGCGCCGGTAGGCGCCGGCGGCGGCGTGGTCGCGGAGCAGGACGGACAGGCCCATGTCGATCATGTCCGGGCGCGGTGCGATGCCCCGGCCGCGCAGGAACATCTCCAGTTCGGTGCGGAGCTGGGGGTTCGGTCATGCTCAGCATGCGGTCGCGGGCGGCGTCGTGCGGGGCCGGCTGGCCGGACACGAACAGGCGCCGCGGTGTGGCAGGCCGAGTCCGGCGAGGCGGAGCACGGTCTCGTAGGCGGGCAGGGCGCCCGCGCAGTGCGCGAAGAACGCGAACGGCCGGTCGAGGTGCGGCGCCAGGGCTTCGACGAGGTCGTCGGCGAGCTGCTCGTAGGTGCCGTAGTGGGGGGTGGCCGAGCCGGTTCTCGCGGCCGGGGGAACTGCACCGGGCAGATCTCGGCGCCGCCGATCTCGGCCGGCCAGGCGCTGAACGCCGACGCGCCGCCGCCGGAGAAGGGGAAGCAGAAGATTCGGCCGGTGGCGTCGGGGGCCGGCGGCCGGACGAACCACGGCGACGCGGTGGTGGTGGGGCCGGGGGTCATGGCGTCCGCCGTTCCTGGGTGACGATGGGCAGGTGGGTCAGGCCGGCGATGAAGTGCGAGCGCAGGTGCTGCGGTTCGCCGGCGAGCTCGATCGATCCGCATCGCTGGAGCAGTTCCTCGAAGAAGATCCGCAGCGTCAGCCGGGCCAGGGGGCGCGCCGATGCAGAAGTGCGGCCCGAAGCCGAACGCGACCTGGCGCTTGGCGTTGTCGCGGGTGAGGTCGAACGTGCGGGTCGGGGAAGCGACTCGCGTCCCGGTTGGCGGACCCGATCCAGGCGACGACGGCGCCGCGGGCCGGGATCGTGCCCCCGCCGATCTGTACGTCGTCGACGGCGTACCGCATGAAGTTGCAGGCGGCGGAGGTCCAGCGCAGTCCTTCCTCGACGAGGTTGGGGGATCAGCGTGGGGTCGGCCTGTGCCTTGTCGAACTGCTCGCCGCTCGATGAGTGCCTGCACGGTGCCGGAGACGGTGTGCGGCGTCGTCACGTTGGCGCCCAGCAGGATGCTGTAGCCGTCGAGGGCGATCTCCTCGTCGGTCAGCGGCGCGTCCCCGGCGTGGACGCTCATGAGGTGGTCGAGGAGGCTGCCAGTCCGTGTCGCCGGAGGCCCGCCGCCGCTTCACCCGGTCGGTGACGTAGGTGACGAGTTCGTGGTGGAGATATGGCGAGCGTCGCGCTTCGCCGCCCAGCTGGAAGTGCGGGTCGGAGGGGCAGTCACCATCGCGGTCAGCTGGACGAGTTCGGCCCAGTCGCGTTCCGGGATGCCGAGGAGCGGGCCCGTGACGATCGCCGGGAGGAGCAGTGCCTGCTCGGCCAGGTCGAAGGGGGCGCCGTCCAGGGCCGGTTCGAGGAAGCGGACGACGGACTGCCGGATCCGGTCCTCCCAGGGCGCCACGGCCCGGGCGGTGAGCCGGGCGCCGATGGCCCTGCGGACCTCGGTGTGCCGCGGCGGGTCGGTGGACGTCAGCAGGGTGCCGGGCTCGCGACGTCGTCCTGCCCGAGATGGGTGCAGACCGTGCCGCGCTCCGAGGTGAACTCCCGGTGGTCGCCGAGCACCCGGCAGACGTCCTCGTAGCGGGTCACGGACCAGAACTCCCGGCCGTCCGGGAGGACTTGGTGGTGCAGGGGCGCCCGCTCGCGCATCTCGTCCCAGATCGGGTGCGGGTCGCCGGCCGTGTAGAGGTCGAGGTCGAACAGGTCGACGGCGTCGAGGTCGATGGCGCGCCGGGGGCCCGGCGTCAGCCTCACGCCGCGGCCCTCGCCCGCTCGATCAGCTCGGCGACCCGGGCCGGGGTCTGGGCGAGGTAGAAGTCGCGGACGGACAGCCGGACGTCGTAGTCCTGCGCCACCCGGTCGATGATCTTGATGCCGGTCAGTGAATTGCCGCCGAGCGCGAAGAAGTCGTCGTCCACGCCGACGGTCCGGCCGTCGAGGTGTTCCCCCACAGCTCGGCGATCTCCTGCCCCAGCGACACCGGCGCGCTCGAAGGCGCGGGCTTGTTGGTCCATTGCGGGTCCTTTCCTTCCTCCGGGCTCTGTGCGCTGTCCCGCCGGCGAGACACGTTCCTTGATCGGGCGAGTCGATCGTCGCGTGGATCGGGGCCCGCTCCCACCGGGTCGGCGGGGCGCGCCCGCGCGCCGGCCGATGGGTTGACCGGCTGATCCGCGCTCCGTGACCGTGAGGGCGAATGTGCAACGGCGGGCGAGGCCCAGCGGATTGAGGGGGCACGACGTGGGGACACAGCGATACCGACGCGGGACGTGGTGATCGCGGGCGCCGGGCCGACCGGCCTGATGCTCGCCTGCGAACTGCGGCTGGCGGGCGTCGACGTGACGGTGGTCGAGCGGCTCGCGGAACGGACGGGCGAGTCGCGGGCCGGCGGGAATGCACGCGCGCACGCTCGAAGTGCTGGACCAGCGCGGCGTCCTGACCGCTTCCTGGCGGCCGGCGAGCTGCAGCCGGTGGGCCACTTCTCCGGTCTCTACCTGACTTCGACGAGTCCGAGTCCCGGCACGCGTACCCGCTGATGATCCGCAGTCGGTCATCGAGCGGCTGCTGGAGGAGTGGGCCGCCGAGCTCGGCGTGCGGGTGCGCAGATCCGCTCCGGTCACCGGGATCCGCCAGGACGCGGAGGGCGTGACCGTCGAACTGGGTACGGACGGGGTGGGACCGCGGCGCTGCGCGCCCGCTATCTCGTGGGCTGCGACGGCGGGCGCAGCTCGGTGCGCAAGCTGGCGGGCATCGGCTTCCCGGCACGCCGGCGACGATGACCGCGCTGATCGGCGACGTGGAACCCCCGGATCTGACCGAGGGAGTACGTCTGGGTGCGGCGCGGTCCCGGCGGCGACTACTCGGCAATCGCGTTCGAGCCGGGCTGGTTCCGGGTGATCACCTCCGACTACGACCGGGTCGCCGGGTCCGCCGAACCGGCGACGTTCGAGCAGCTCAGGGAGTCGCTGGTGCGGCTCGCGGGCACGGACTTCGGCATGCGGAAGCCGCGCTGGGTCTCCCGGTTCAACGACGCGGCGCGACAGGCCGACCGCTACCGGCAGGGCCGAAAGTGCTGCTGGCGGGCGACGCGGCGCACATCCACTTCCCGGCCGGTGGGCAGGGGGCTGAACATGGGCGTGCAGGACGCGGTCAACCTGGGCTGGAAGCTCGCCTCCGTGGTGCGCGGCCGGGCGCCGGGAGAGCCTGCTGGACAGCTATCACGCCGAGCGCCACCCGGTCGCGGAGCGGGTGCTGCACAACACCCGGGCGCAGTCGGCGCTGGCCCGGCCAGGACCGCAGACGGACGCGCTGCGCGAGGTGTTCGGCGAGCTGCTGGTGTTCGACGACGTGAACCGTCACCTGCGCGCGATGCTCACCGCGCTGGACGTCCGGTACCCGGCGGACTGCGACCATCCGCTGGCGGGCCGCCGGGTGCCGGACGCGGACCTCGAGACGGCCGACGGCGCCACCCGGGTCCACGAACTGCTGCGCGCCGGGCGTCCGGTGCTGCTCGATCTGCGCGGCGGGGTGCGTCGGCGGCGGTCGCCGCGGGCTGGGCCGACCGCGTGGACGTCGTCGAGGCGCGCAGCGAGGCCGACCACTGGTCGGTGCCCGTCATCGGCGAGGTGCTCGCTCCGGCGGCGCTGCTCGTCCGTCCCGACGGTCACGTCGCGTGGGCGGCGGCCCCGACGGCCCGCCCGGCCGCGCCGCCCTGCGCACCGCCCTCACCACCTGGTTCGGTCCGCCGGCCCGGAGGTGAGCGGCTGACCCCGCCATGACCGTGGCGGCCGTCGGAACCCTTCCGGGTTCCGACGGCCGCCGTTTCGTGCGGGCGGGCCGGGGTCAGGTGGCCGCGATCGCGTCCAGGACATCCGGGCCGCTGTCGACGAGGTACATGTGGTCGCCGGGGAACTCCGTGTAGCTGAACTCCGCCGTGGTCGCGGCCTGCCACTGGCGGGCCTCGTCCGCGGTGACCAGGCCGTCGGAGCCGCCCCGCAGCGAGTGGATCGGCACCGACACCGGTGTGTCGGTGCTCGGCAGGTAGCTCTCGTGCATCTCGCAGTCGGCCTGGAGGACGGGCAGGATCAGTTCCCGCATCTCCGGGTGGTCGAGCGCTTCGTGCCGGAATCCCGCGAACTCCTCTACCCTGGCGAGGAACTCGTCGTCGGGAAGCCCGGCCGCGCGCCGCTCGCGCTGCGTCCACGGCCCCGGCGACCCGCTGACGACCAGCCGGTCGACGTGGACGCCGCGGGTGCCGAGCAGGTGCACCAGTTCGTACGCGAGACCGCGCCCAGGCTGTGGCCGAAGAGCACGCACCGGTTCCCTTCGCCGATGTCGGCGACGACGTCGTCGACGGAGCCCCTTGGCCGCCTCGACGACGTTGCGGTAGGGCGTCTCCCAGGATCCGCCGTTCCCTGCCGGGCAGTTCGACCGAGGTCACGCGCCACCGGTCGGCGGCCAGCGCCTGCCACGGGTGGAAGAACGACGGTCCCGCTCTGGCGAACGGCACGCACAGCAGCGTGCTCTGGTCCCCCGTGGTCCGCCGACGTACCGGCCTGTGTCACTTCGACCCACTCCCTCGTCCTGGGCCGCCAGCTTGCGGTGGACGACCTCGAAGAATTCGGCCACGGGCGCGGGCATGTGCATCTCGTGGTGCGTGGCCTGCACCCGTGCACCTCCAGGGAGCCGCCGACGCGCCGGCCGCCACAGGTGCGCGTACGACGGCTCCTCCAGCGCCGCGTTGAAATACAGCACGTCGCCCCGGTAGACCGGCGATTCGAAGTCGCTCATCAGGGGACGTGTTGTTGGCGAGGACCTTCGACATGGTGTCGAGGAAGCCCCCGCCGGTTGCCGGTGCGGATGTACTGGCTGAAGTCGTCCTCCAGTTCCGCCCGGTAGTCCGTCGCGTCCTTGCCGGCGTGGATCGTCGGCGAAGCCGTGGCCGCCCGGCTGGGCGTCCAGGACGGCGACGAGGGCGATCTCGTGGCCGCGCCGGTCGAGCGCCTCCGCGACGGCCTGCACGACGGTGCCGCCGTAGGACCAGCCGACCAGGTGGAAGGGGGCCTCCGGCTGGATCCGCAGCATCTCGGTGACGTAGTCGTCGATCATCTCCGGCACGGAGGCGGCCAGGGCCTCCACGCCGTCGGAGCCGCGGACTGCAGGGCGTAGGCGGCGCGGTCCCGCAGGTGCAGGACGAAGCTGCAGTACGCCCAGGCCGAGGCCGCCGCCGCCGTGGAAGAACCACATGGGCGGTTTGCCGGTGCCGGGGTCGCTGTTCAGGGGCAGCACGACCGCGAAGGAGTCGGCGTCGTCGTCGGGGGACGCCGCCGGCCAGCATCAGCGCGGCGAGCTCGGCCACCGTGGGAGTAGCGGATGACGTCCTGATGGGGATGTCGATGTCGAACTGTTTGGTGGATGTGGACGCTGAGCCGGGTGGCGAGCAGCGAGTGCCCGCCCAGGGCGAAGAAGCCGTCGTCGATGCCGACGTGGGAAACCACGCCGAGCAACTCGGCGAACAGGGCGCAGAGTTGCTCCTCGTAGGCGTTGCGCGGCCGCGCGCCCACCGGGGTGCGGAGGGTGTCCTGCTCGGGCAGGGCGCGGCGGTCGAGCTTGCCGTTCGAGGTGAGCGGGACGTCCGCCAGTACCTGGACGGCGGAGGGCACCATCGTAGTCCGGGAGTTGTTCCCGCAGGTAGGCGGTGAGCCTGTCGGGGTCGACCGCCGCGGCGTCGGTTCGCGCACCGCGTATCCCACGAGCCGCTTGTCGCCCTCCTGGTTCTCGCGCACCACGACCACGGCCTGTGCCACACCGGGGTGTCCCGCCATGGCCTGCTCGATCTCGCCCAGTTCGATCCGGAAGCCGCGATCTTCACCTGGGAGTCGGCCCGGCCCGCGTACTCCAGGCCGCCGTCCGCGCCCCGGCGGACCAGGTCGCCGCTGCGGTACATCCGCTCGCCGGGCGCGCCGAAGGGGCAGGCGACGAACCGTCCTGCGGTCAGCCCCGGCCGGGCGTGGCTAGCCGCGGGCCAGGCCATAGCCCGCCACGTACAGTTGCTGGTGACGCCGGGCGGCGTCGGTTTGAGGTGGGTGTCCAGGACGTAGGCGCGCAGTCCGGGGACGGCCCGCCGATCGTGCCGGCCGGGTGCCGGGCGGCGGAGCGCTCGTCCAGGTCGACGCGGGTCACGTGCACGGTGGTCTCGGTGATGCCGTACATGTTGACCAGCACCGGCGCGTCGGGGGCGTGGCGTTCGTACCAGTCGGTGAGGCGGTTGAGGTCGAGGGCCTCGCCGCCGAACACGACGTAGCGCAGGGCCAGTTCGTCGCCGGGGTCCTGGGCGTCGGTCTGGGCGTCGGCCTGGACGAGCTGGTAGAAGGCGGACGGGGTCTGGTTGAGGACGGTGACCCGCTCGCGGGCGAGGAGCCGGCGGAAGTCGGCCGGTGACCGGGAGACGTCGTGGGGGACGACGACGAGGCGGCCGCCGTGCAGCAGCGGGTCCCCACAGTTCCCACACCGAGAAGTCGAAGGCGTAGAGTGGAAGAGGGTCCACACGTCAGTCCGCGCCGAAGGCGAAGTCCTGTGGCGTGGAAGAGTCCGACCACGTTGCGGTGCGGGGATCAGCACGCCCTTGGGGCGGCCGGTGGAACCCGAGGTGTAGATGACGTACGCCGGGTGGTCGGGGCGCAGCGGCGAGCGGCGCTCGGCGTCGGTGAGGTCGGCGTCGGGCTGTCCGGTGAGGCTCGGTGCGGTCGAGGAGGACCTGCGGAGGGTCCTGGGCCAGGTCGTGCGCGGCGCCGGTGGTGCTCGTGGTCACCAGCAGGACGGGCCGGGCGTCCTCGACCAGGTAGGCGATGCGGTCTGCCGGGGGAGCCGGGTCGATGGGCAGGTAGGCTCGCCCGCCTTGAGGACCGCGAGGAGGGCGACGACGAGGTCGGCGGAGCGCTCCAGGCAGATCCCGACGAGGGACTCGGGGCCCACGCCGCGGGTGACGAGGTGCCGGGCGAGCCGGTTGGCGCGGGCGTTGAGTTCGCCGTGGTGTGTCCTGCGCCGTCGTGGACCAGGGCGACCGCGTCGGCCCGCCGCGCCGCCTGCCGCTCGAACAGCTCGACCAGGTGGCGTCGGGGATGCCGGCGGCGGTGTCGTCGGCCCCGGGCACCAGGCGGTCCCGCTCGCCCTCGATCAGCACGTCGACGTCGCCGACGCGCAGACCGGGATCGGCGGCCAGCTGTTCGAGGACGCGGACGAGCCGGGCGACGATCGTCTGCGCCGACGCGCGGTCGAAGAGCTTCGTCGCGTACTGGAGGTCGCCGCGCAGCGTCCCCGAGTCGTCGACGGCCATGAAGAAGGTCAGGTCGACCATGGCGGTGGACGGGACGGCCTGCTCGAACGCGACGTCGAGGCCGGGCAGCGCGAGATCCGGCTTCGTGTAGCTCTGCCAGGCGAAGATCACCTGGAACAGCGGCTGGTAGGCCGCGGAGCGCTCGGGGTTGATCGCCTCGACGATGACGTCGAACGGCACGTCCTGGTGCTCGTAGGCGGCGAGCGACTTGTCCCCTGACCTGGGCGAGCAGGAGGTGAACGACGGGTTCCCGGCCAGGTCGGCGCGGAGCACCTGAGTGTTGACGAAGCATCCGATCAGGTCGGTGAGCGCTTCGTCGGTGTCGGCCGGCGATCGGCGAGCCGATCGTCACGTCGTCGCCGCCGCCGATCTTGCTCAGCAGCACGGCGAGCGCGGCCTGCATGAGCATCGACATGCTGGTGCCGCGTTCGGTGGCCAGCTTCTGCAGGGCGGCCACCACGCCGGGGGCCACCTCGATGCCAACCGTGTCGCCGTCCGAGCTCGCCTCGGCGGGCCGGGGCCGGTCCAGCGGCAGGTTCAGCGGCTGCGGCACCCCGGACAGTTCCTTGCGCCAGTACTCGACCTGCGCGGCGGCGAGGCTGCCCGGGTCGGCCACGTCGCCGAGCACCTCGCGCCGCCACACCGCGTAGTCCTCTGTACTGGATGGGCAGCGGTTCCCACGCCGGTGCGCGGCCGTCCCCTGCGGGCGGTGTAGGCGGCGAACTAGGGTCGCCCATCATCGGGGCGCTGGAACCGCCGTCGGAGGCGATGTGGTGGACGACGAGGACGAGCACGTGCTCCTCCTCGGAGCAGCGCAACAGGCTGGCCCGGAAGGGGAGTTCGGCGGCCAGGTCGAAGCGGTGGGTGACGGCCTCGTCGAGCACGGCGGGCACGTCGGCGGGCGCCACGTCGACGACCCGCACCTCGGGCGCGGCCTCGGCCGCGGGCAGGGTCCGCGGGTGCGGCTCGCCGGCGTCGTCGGTCGCGTAGACGGTGCGCAGGGATCTCGTGCCGGGCGACGACGTCGTGGAGCGCGGCGACGAGGGCGTCCCGGTCGAGGGCTCCGGTCAGCCGGAACGCAGCCGAGATGTTGTAGGTCGCCGCCCCCGCGCTCCAGCTGGTGCAGGAGCCACATGCGGCGTTGGGCAAAGGACAGCGGAATCATCGCTTCACTCCCTGACGATCATCTGGCGCAGGCTGGGGCGGCGGGAGCGGCCGATTCCTCCGACCACGCGGCGAGCGCGGCCACTGTCGGCAGGTCGAAGATCTTGCGGATGGGTATCTCGATGCCGAGTTCGGCGCGGGCGCGGCTGATGAGCCGGGTGGCGAGCAGGGAGTGCCCGCCGAGGTCGAAGAAGCCGTCGTCGATGCCGACGCGGTCGAGGCCGAGCACTTCGGCGCACAGGGCGGCCAGCGACTTCCTCGCGGGGGTGCGGGGCGCCCGGTAGGCGGTGCCGGCGTACTCCGGTTCGGGCAGCGCGGCCCGGTCCAGTTTGCCGTTCGGGGCGAGCGGCAGCCGGTCGAGGACCGTGACGGCGGACGGCACCATGAAGTCCGGCAGGCGCCGCGCGACGAAGTCGTGCAGCCCTTCGTGTCCAGGGTGCCGGTGGGCACGACGTACGCGACGAGCCGGGTGCCGCGCCGCTGCCGGGCCGGTCGGGCGAGGACGGCGGCCCGTGCGACGCCGGGGTGCGCGGTGAGCGCGGCTCGACCTCGCCGGGCTCGACGCGGAAGCCGCGCACCTTGACCTGCGCGTCCGAGCGGCCCGCGTATGCGAGGTGAGCGGGCCCGCGCCGTCGAGGCGGGCCAGGTCCCCCGGTGCGGTACATGCGGGCGCCGGGCGGGCCGAACGGGTCGGCGACGAAGCGTTCCGCGGTGAGTGCGGCGCGGCCGTGGTAGCCGCGGCCCACGTTCCCGCCGACGTACAGCTCGCCGACGGACGCCCTGCGGCACCGGGGCGAGGCCCGAGCCGAGGACGTAGGTGCGCATGTTGCCGAGCGGGTGCCGACGGGCACGCTGCCCGCGGCGCCGTCCGTGTCCCGGTCCGTGTCGCCGGTGAGGGTGCAGGTGGTGGCGTAGAACGACTCGCTCTGCCCGTACGCGTTGACGATCCGGACGCCGGGGAAGGCGTTGCGGGTCTTCGCGACGAGCGAGGCGAGGGCAGGGGCCCTCGTCGGCGAAGACGACGGTCTCGACGTCGGTGCGGCCGGCGATCGTCGTCGACGAGTTCGGCGAAGGCGGACGGCACGGTGGAGATGACGCTGCCGTGCCAGCCGTCCCGTTCGCCGAGGACCAGGACGTCCCGGACCACTTCGACGACGCCGCCGGTGGCGAGGGTCGTGAAGATCTCGAACACCGAGACGTCGAAGTTGACCGAGGTGCCCGCGAGGAGCCGCTTGCCGGGGGGCCAGGCCGACGCGGGAGGCGAGCCGCAGCACGCCGTTGACCACGTTGCGGTGGGTGATGGCGACGCCCTTGGGCTTGCCGGTGGAGCCGGAGGTGTACATCACGCACGCCAACTGCTCGGTGTGGCAAGGCAGTTCGGGGCCGGTGGTGTCGGTGGCGGACAGGTCGAGACTGTCGAGGAGGACGTCCTCGGCGTCGTGCGGCGGCAGTACCGCGACGGTCGCGGAGTCGGTCAGGACGAGAGGCACGGGCGTGCCTCGTCGAAGACCGCCGCCAGCCGGTGGCTGGGGTACTTGGGGTCGACCGGCAGGTGGCGGCGCCGGTCTTCAGGACGGCGAGCAGGGCGACCACGAGGTCCGCCGACCGCGGCAGCGACACGGCGACCACCGACTCGGGTCCGGCTCCGTGCCCGGCCAGCGCGCGGGCCAGCCGGTCGGCGCGGGCGTTCACCTCGCGGTAGGTGAGCGACGCGTCCCCGGCGACGACGGCGACCTCGTCCGGGGTGCGGGCCGTCTGGGGCCTCGACGAGCCCGTGGACCGTGACGTCCGGGGTGGGGGGCGGCCGTGTCGTTGAACTCGGTGAGCAGCCGGTCGCGTTCGGCCGGGTCCAGCAGATCAATGCGCGCGGCCGTCGGCTCGGCGGGGTCCGCCAGTTGCCGCAGGACGCGCACGAGGCGGGCCGCGAATCCCTGGACCGTGTCCCGGTCGAAGACTCCTTGCGCGTACTGGAGGACGAGCTGGAGGTGAGGGTCGACCGCCGCCATCAGGGTCAGCGGGTAGTTGGTGGCCGTCGACGGCGCAGTCCAGTGAAGGTGATCCCGTCGGCGGCGTCGGCGGCGGCGCCCAGGCCCTCCTTGTCGACGGGGTACGACTCGAAGACGACCAGGGTGTCGAAGAGCGACGGCAGGCCGACGGTCTGCTGGATCTCGGTGAGCCCGTAGTAGTGGTGCTCCATGAGGCCGGCCTGGCGGCTCTGGAGCCGGGTGAGATCTCGGTGAGGGTGTCGCCGGGGGCGTACTCGACGCGTACGGGCAGGGTGTTGATGAACATGCCGACCATCGCATCGACGTCGGGCACGGCGGCGGGGGCGGCCGGAGACGGTGGCGCCGAACACCACGTCCTGGCGGCCGGTGAGGCCGCCGAGCAGCAGCGCCCAGGCGCCCCTGGACCAGGGTGTTGACGGTGATGCCCCCACTCGGCGGCGCGCCGGGTGAGCCTCGCGGGCCTCGTCGGCCGGCAGCGGGATCTCGATCTGGTCGACGCCGTCGGCGCCCACGCCGTCGGCGCCGGGCGCGGGCAGGGTCGGCTCCTCGACGCCGGCGAGCTCGGCGGCCCACACCCGGGCGGACTCGGTCTCGTCCTGCCGGGCGCGCCAGGCCAGGAACGTGCCGAAGTCGCGGGTCGCGGGCAGGTCCGCCGGGTCGCCGTCGGAGGCGTAGAGCAGCAGCAGGTCCCGCATCAGCAGTGGCGTGGGACCAGCCGTCGAGCAGGACGTGGTGGGCGGTCAGGACGAGTTCGGCACTGCCGGGTTCGAGGACGGCGAGGGCGAGGCGGATCAGGGGCGGGGCGCCCACGTCGAAGTGGGTGGCCCGGTCCTCGGCGAGGAACCGCTCGAACGTGGCGGTGCGTTCGGGCCCGTCGGTCGCGGTGAGGTCGAGGTGCCGCCAGGGCAGGGTCACGGTGTCGGGCACCACCTGGACGACGCCGCCGTCCGCCCGGTCGAGGAAGGCGGCGCGCAGGCCTGCGTGCCGGTCCAGCAGGGAGCCTGCGCGGCGCGGTGCATGCGGTCCGGGTCGACGTCGCCGGACAGCTGGAAGACGAGCTGCATGTGGTACGCGTCGAAGGACGATCCGGCGAGCTGGGTGTGGAACAGCATCCCGGACTGCACGGGCGTCGTCGGCCACAGTTCGGCCAGCGTGCCGAACCGGGCCTCAGGTGTCGATCTCCTGCTGGCCCACCGCGACCAGCGGTGCGTCGCTCGGGGTCAGTCCGCCGGCGCCGGGGGTGGTGGCGTGCCGGGCCAGGGGCGGTCAGTGCCTCGACCCACAGGCCGGCCAGTTCGGTCACCTCGTCGCGGGTGAGCACGCCGGTGGGGAAGCCGAAGTAGGCGGTGAGTTCGTCGCCGTCGGGGGTGCCGGTGGCGACCGCGTTGATCTCCAGGGCCGACAGGACGGGCAGGTCGGCGTCGGGTGCGGCGATCAGGTCGCGGTGCGTGGTGTCCGGGGTCCAGCTGAGGCCGCGCAGTTCCCTCGGGGAGGTCGGCGCGGGAGGAGCGGCCCAGGTAGTTGAAGCCGATCTGCGGCTGCCGCAGTCCGGCGAGGGGCGGCTGCGGTCCCCGGGTTGAGTGGCGCAGCAGGCCGTAGCCCATGCCGTTGTCGGGCACGGACCGCAGCTGTTCCTTGACGGCCTTGACCGCCTGGCCGGCGGCCGCGCCGCCGGCGAAGGCGTCGTCGACGTCGATGCCCGCAGGTCGAGGCGTACGGGGTACATGGCGGTGAACCAGCCGAGCGTGCCCGACAGGGTCGGCGCCGGGCACCAGGTGCTCCTCCCTGCCGTGCCCCTCCAGCCTGACGAGCGCCGCGGGAGCCGGTGGTGCTCGCGGTCGCGGCGGCGGGCCAGTGCCAGAGGCGAGTCCGGCGAGGAGTCCGTCGTCGACGCCGCCGTGGAAGAGCGCGGGCAGGGTGTCGAGCAGGGTGCGGGGTGACGTCGGCCGGGACCTGGACGCGGACGGTGTCCACGGTGGCGGTGACGTCGCGTGCCGGGTCCACCTCCCGTGCGCCCAGCGGGGGTTCGTCCGTGCGCAGGATCTCCTGCCAGCCGGGCAGTTCCGCCGTCCGCTCCGGGGTGGCCGCCTCGTCGGCGAGGGCGTGCGCCCACCGGCGCAGCGAGGTGCCGGTGCCGGCCGGTGCGGGGCGAGGCCGTCGCGGACCCGCTGCCAGGCGGCCGCCAGGTCCGGCAGCAGGATCCGCCACGACGCTCCGTCGACGAGCGAGGTGGTGCAGGACGATCGGCAACCGGTCGGGGCCGGTGGCGGGGTCGGTGGCCGGGTCCGTGGTGAAGCGGACGAACTGCGCCATGACGCCCGCGTCCGGGTCGAGGGCGGTCCCGCAGCCGCGTCGAGTTCGGCCTGCACATCAGCGCCGCCGTACGGGACCTCGCGCAGCAGCGCTTCCACGTCCACGCCGCCGGCCGGAGTCGATCCACAGGGCGGGCTCCGCCCGGTCAGAGCCGGGAGCGCAGCACGTCGTGCCGGTCGAGGACGGCGGAGCGTGCCGAGCAGTCCGGCGCGGTCGATGTCGTCGGGCAGGGTGAGCAGCGCGGACATGCAGAACCGGCCGATGCCGCCGCCCAGCGCGAGCACGTGCGCGGCGGCCCGGCGGCAGCGGGGACCGGCCGACGGCGCCGCCCGGCAGATTCAGGGCAGCCGCACGCGTTCCTGGTCGCCCCGGCCCTCGACGAGTTCCGCGAGCCGGGCGACGGTGCGGTGCTCGAAGACCTCCCGGGTGCTGATCAGCACGCCGCGGGTCCTGGCGCGCGCGACGACCTGGGATGGACCGGATGCTGTCGCCCGCCGCTGGTGAAAGGAGTCGTCGTCGACGCCCACCCGTTCGGCGTCGAGGACGTCCGCGGCCTACACCTCGGCGAGCACGCGCTCGGCGTCTGCCGCGCGGCGCCCCGGTACCCGGCGCGGGCGAACTCGGAGGCTCGGGCAGCGCGGCCCGGTCGGTTTGCCGTTCGCGCGTTCAGCGGCAGCCGGTCGAGGACCACGAGAGGGCGGGCACCATGCGGTCCGGGCAGCCGGTCGGCGACGAACCGCCGCAGGTCTGCGGCGAGGAGGGGTGCCGGGGGTGGCCGGTGTCACGTAACCGACGAGGCGGGCGGTGCCGGTGGTCCTCGCGGACGGTGACCACGGCCCGGCCGATCGCGGGTGCCGGGCGAGGACCGTCTCGATCTCGGTCGGCTCGACCCGGATGCCGTTCACCTTCGACTGGGTGTCGGCCCGTCCCGCGTACACGGGGTGGCCGTCGGCGTCCCACCGGGCCAGGTCGCCGGTGCGGTACATGCGGGCGCCCGCGAGGCCGAAGGGGCGGGCGACGAACCGCTGCGCTGTCGCCCCACCGCCGCGGTGGTAGCCGCGGGCGATCGGCCCGCCGACGGCCAGCAGCTCGCCAGTCACGCCGGGGCGGCGCGGGGTGAGTTCGGGTCCCAGGACGTAGGCGCGCATGTTGGCGAGGAGGCCGGCCGACGGAGACTCGCGCCGGTCGTGGCCGCCTGCTCCTGCGGGACCGTGGGTGGTGGCGTAGAAGCTCTCGGTCTGTCCGTAGGCGTTGACGGCGCGGACGCCGGGCAGGGCGCGGCGCACCTTGCGGACCAGTTCGGTGGAAGGGGGCCTCGCCGGCGAGGACGACGGTGTCTCACGTCGAGGCGGGGGCTGCCGGGGCGTCGGTGCCGAGCTGGTCGAGTGCGGAGGCACGGCGGGCACGGCGCTCAGGGGTGGTGCCCGACCAGCCGCCGCGTTCGGCGAGTTCGAGCACGTCACGGACGACGTGGACGCTCGCGCCCGTGGTGAGCGCGGTGAAGATCTCGAACACGGAGACGTCGAAGTTCACGGAGGTCGCGAAGCGAGCATCCGGACCCCTCCCCCACGTGCACGACCCGGCGCAGGTCCTGGACGCCGTTGACGACGTCGGCGTGGGTGACGGCGACGCCCTGGGGGGTTCCGGTCGAGCCGGAGGTGAACATCACGTAGGCGAGATGGTCGGGGGTGGTCGAGGGTGTCGGGGGCGGTGGGGGCGGGGCCGTCGAGGCGCGAGTCGTCGAGGTGGAGCACGGGGGTGGGGCAGCCGGCGACGCCGATGCCGTGCGGTAGTCGGTGAGGACCAGCGCGGGTTCGGCGGTGGCGAGCAGCAGGCCGACGCGCGGCCGGGTAGCCGGGGTCGATCGGCAGGTAGGCGCCGCCCGCCGTCGAGGACGGCGAGCAGCGCGACCACCAGGTCGGCGGTCCTGGGCAGGGCCACGGCGACGAGGACGTCGGGGCCTACGCCGCGGTCGCACGCAGCACCGCGGCCAGCCGACCCCGCGCGGGCGTCGAGGTCCGCGTAGGACAGGGCGGTGTCGCCGGACACCACGGCGGTCGCGTCGGGGTCCGTGCCACCTGGGCGGCGACCAGTTCCGGCACGGTCGCGGCGGGCACCGGCGCGGTCGTCCCGGACAGCCGGTCGAGCCGGTCGTGTTCGGTGCCGGTGAGCACGTCGATGCCGCCGAGCCGGGTCCCGGAGTCGGCGACCACCTGCCGCAGGACGCGCACGTAGCGGTCGACGAGGCTCTCGGCGGTGGGTGGGGTCGAACAGTTCCGTCGCGTACTCGAAGCCGTCCGTAGGCGCCGCCGTCCGGGGCCGGGACGATGTTGAGGAACAGGTCGAACTTCGCGGTGCCGGTGCCCCGCCGGGACGAGGGTGACCCGCAGGCCGGGTATCTCGATCTGCGACCACTCGAACTGCCAGGCCAGCATCGTCTGGAACAGCGGCTGGTAGGCGGTGGTGCGGTCAGGCTGAGCAGTTCCACGAGGGCGCTCGAAGGGCACGTCCTGGTTGTCGTACGCGGCGAGGGCCCCGCTCCGCACCTGTTCCAGGAGGTCGCCGAACGTGGGGTTGCCGGTCAGGTCGACGCGCAGCACCCAGGTGTTGGCGAAGAATCCGATGAGGTCGTCGAGCTGTTCGTCGGCGCGGCCCTCGATGGGGCTGCCGATCGTCAGGTCGTGGCCGGCGCCGAGGTGGTGCAGGAGCACCGCGAGTGCGGCCTGGGCGACCATCGGCGCGGTGGCTCCCGCGTTCGGCGGCCAGTTTCCCGATGCCGGTGAGCAGGTCCGGGTCGAGGGCAGAAGTCGACGTGGCCGCCGCGGTGGTCGGCGGCGCTCGGCCGCGGCCGGTCGAGGGGGCAGCTGGACGGGCTGCGGGGAGCCGGCCAGTTCCTGGCGCCAGTAGTCGAGTTGGCCCGCGGCGACGCTCTGCGGGTCGTCCTCGTCGCCCAGCAGTTCGCGCTGCCACAGCGTGTAGTCCTTGTACTGCACGGCGAGCGGGGCCCACCGGGGGCGCTCCCCGGTGGCGGGCCTCGTACGCGGACAGCAGGTCCCGCAGGAACGGCGCCATCGACGCCCCGTCGGCGGCGATGTGGTGGAAGACGAACACCAGCACGTGCTCCTGCGGTGCCAGGCGCAGCACCGTGGTCCGCAGGGGCAGTTCCGTGTCCAGGTCGAAGCCCCCGGCACGCGGCCTCCTGCGTCGCCGCGTCGACCGCGTCCGGCGCGACGTCGACGACTCCCGGAACTGGAGGGCCGCCTCGTCGGGCGGCAGGATCCGCTGCTCCGGGGTGCCGTCCGCGTTCTCGACGACGAGAGGGTGCGCAGGCTCTCGTGGCGGGTGACGACGTCGGTCACCGCCGCGGTGAGGGCCGCCGTGTCCAGCGGCCCGTCCAGGCGCAGCACGAACGGGATGTTGTAGGTCGCGGACGGGCCTTCCAGGCAGTGGAGGAACCAGAGCCGGCGCTGGGCGAAGGACAACGGGATCATCGACGCACTCCTACACGTTCGTCGGGCGCAGCATCGGGCGCAGCCGGGGTCGGTTCGACGTGGTGGCCAACTCCGCTATATGGTCTGCCAGTTGGGCGACGGTCGGATGGCGGAACACGGTCGTGACCTTGACGTCGACGGCGAGTTCCCTGCGGATGCGGCCGATCAGCCGGGTGGCCAGCAGCGAGTGTCCGCCGTGGTCGAAGAAGTCGACGTCGATGCCCACCTCCGCCACCCCGAGCAGGTCGGCGAACAGCCGGCACAGGGTTTCTCGGTGGGGTTGCGCGGCCCGCGTCCGGTCGCGGTGGCGGTGTGGTCCGGTGCGGGCAGGGCGCGCCGGTCGAGCTTCCCGCTGGGGGTGGTGGGCAGTTCGGCGAGCGGCACGATCGCCGAGGGACCATGTACTCGGGCAGGTGGGCGCGGGCCAGGTCCGTCAGGGCCGACGGGTCGAGCCCGGCCGGGTCCGTGGTGCCGTCGGCCGGTACGACGTACGCGACCAGCCGCTGGTCGTCGGCGTGGTCCTCGCGGACCACGGCGACCGCGTAGCCGACGTCCGGATGCCCGGCCAGCACCTGCTCGATCTCGCCGAGTTCGATGCGGAAGCCGCGGATCTTCACCTGGAAGTCGGCGCGGCCGAGGTATTCGACCTGGCCGTCCCGGTTCCACCGCACGACGTCGCCGGTGCGGTACATCCGGGTGCCGGGGTCGCCGAAGGGGCAGGCGACGAACCGGTGCGCGGTGAGCGCGGTCTGTCCGAGGTAGCCGCGGGCGAGTCCGGTGCCGGCGAGTACAGCTCGCCGGCGACGCCGGGCGGGACCGGGCGCAGCGCCGCGTCCAGGACGTACACCTGGGTGTTCCACACGGGGGTGCCGATGGGCACGCGGTCCGCGCCGGGCTCGTGCTGCCAGGCGGTGACCTCGACCGATGCCTCGGTGGGTCCGTAGAGGTTGTGCACGCCGCAGCCGGGCAGGACGTCGGCGGCCCGGTCGGCGAGGGCGGGCGGGAACGCCTCGCCCGCGACCTCGATCCAGCGCAGGCTGTCGCACGCCTTGGCCGCGGGTTCGGCGACGAAGGCCTCCAGCAGCGACGGTACGAAGTCCGCGCCGGTCACCCGCTCGCGCCGGATCAGCTCGGCGAGGTAGGCCGGGTCGCGACGCCCGTCGGGGCGGGCGATGACGACGGCCGCGCCGGCCTGGAGCGGCGCGAACAGCTCCGGTACGGACACGTCGAAGCTGGCCGACGTGCTCAGCAGCACCCGGTCGTCGGCCCCGACGCCGAAGTGCGCGAGGCCCCAGCGGAGCCGGTTCGTGATGGCCCGGTGCGTCACCTGGACGCCCTTGGGGCCGCCGGTGGAGCCGGAGGTGTAGATGACGTACGCGGCGTGGTCCGGGGTCAGGTCGCGCCGGGGGGCCGTCGTCGGGTACGCGGTCACGTCCGGCAGGTCCGCGTCGAGGACGAGGAGCGGGCGGGCGCTGTCCAGCACGTGCCGGACCCGGTCGTCGGGCAGCTCGGTGTCGATCGGCAGGTAGGCCGCGCCGGCCTTGACCACCGCGTAGATCGCCACCATGAGGTCGACGGAGCGGGGGATGCGCACGGCGACGAGCCGTTCGGGGCTCGCGCCCCTGCTCGACGAGCCAGTGCGCGAGCCGGTTGGCGCGCCGGTCGAACTCCCCGTACGTCAGCTGCTCCTGGTCGCCGATGAGGGCGACGCGGTCGGGGTCGCGGGCCACCTGGTCCCTCGAACGCGTCGGGCAGGGTGGTGTCGGCCACCGGGTGCGCCGATGTCGTTGGCGCGCCGCACCAGCCGGTCCCGTTCGTCGTCCGAGAGCACCTCGACGGCGCCGACGGGTGTCGCCGGGTCGTCGAGCAGCTGGTCGAGGACGCGCACCAGGCGGTCGGCGATCTCCTCGGCCGCGCCCTGGTCGTAGAGGTCCCGCTGGTAGTCGAGGGAGAGCCGCAGGTAGGGGTCGGAGGAGTTGAGGGTGAGCGGGTAGTGCGAGCCGGCGAAGGGGCGGATGGCGTCGATGGTGAAGCCGGCGGAGGCGTTGGCCTCGACGATGCCCTCGCGGTCGATCGGGTAGTTCTCGAAGACGACGATGGTGTCGAACAGGGCGGGCAGTCCGGCGCCGCGCTGGATGTCGGCGAGGCCGTAGTAGTGGTGGTCGAGGAGGGCGATCTGCCGGTCCTGGAGGCCGGCGATGACGTCGCCCAGGCTCTGGTCGGGGCGGCAGAACACCCTGATCGGCAGGGTGTTGACGAACAGGCCGACCATCTCGTCGGAGCCGGGCAGGTCCGCCGGGCGGCCGTTGACGGCGGCGCCGAACACGACGTCCTGCTGGCCGGTCAGCTTCGAGACGACGATCGCCACGCGCCCCTGGAGGAGCGTGTTGAGGGTGACCCCGAGTTCCGCGGCGCGGCGGGCGAGATTCGCGGCCCTTGTCGATGGACAGCGGCACCTCGACCCGGCCGAGGGCGGACACCTCGGCCTTGTCTCCCTTGCTGGTGGTGTCGGCGGCCACGAGGGTGGGCTGGTCGAAGCCGGCGAGCTCCTCGGTCCACCGGGCGGCCGACGCGGTCCGGTCCTGTGCGGACAGCCAGGCCAGGGTAGTCGCCGTAGCCGCGGACCGGGGCGAGGTCGCCGGACTCGGCGTACAGCCGGATCAGGTCCTTGATCACCAGGGGTGAGGACCAGCCGTCGAACAGGGGTGTGGTGGGCCGTCAGGATCCAGTTTGGCCTGCCGCGGCCCGCAGGTGAGCAGGGCGAGGCGGATCAGCGGGGGCCGGGCGGGGTCGATCCCGGTCGGCCCGGTCGTCGGCGAGCGCCCGGTCGAGCGCCGCGTCCTGCCCGGCCGCGTCCTGCCCGGTCAGGTCGAGGTGGCGCCAGGGCAGGAGTGACGTGTTCGGCGAGCGACCTGCACCGAGGTCGCCGTCGGCCGTGGCGAGGAAGGCGGAGCGCAGGTTCGGGTAGCGGTCGAGGAGGGGCCTGGCCGGGCCGCGCGCATGCGAGGCAGGGGTCGACGGGTCCGGTCAGGTGCAGCACGAACTGCATGTGGTAGACGTCGAAGGACCCGTCGGCGAGGGCGGCCTGGAACTGGATGCCGGACTGGCCGGGGGCCTGCGGCCACACCTCGACCAGCCGGCCGTAGCCGTCCTCCCAGGCGTCGATCTCGGTCTGCCGCACGGTGACGAGCAGGGGCGTCCGGCGGGGTGAGTCCGCCGATGCCGGGGCGTGCCGCGTAGGCGGCCATGCCGTGCAGCACCTCGACCCACAGGTCGGCGAGTTCGGTGGTCCGCTCGCGGGTCAGGACGCCGGTGGGGAACATGAAGGCGACCTGGAGCCGGGCGCCGTCCGGGGAGTGTCGGTGGCGACGGAGTTGACCTCGAGCGCGGACAGGGCGGGCAGGTCGGGGTCGGGCGCCGGGACGAGCTCGGCGGACCAGGACGCCGGTCCCCAGCCGCCGGCCCGCAGGTGCTCAAGCACGTCGGCCTCGGAGATCCGGCCGAGGTAGTTGAACCCGATCTGCGGGACGGGGAGTTCGGCGAGCTGCGGTCCTGTCTCCGGGTTGAGGTGGCGCAGCAGTCCGTAGCCCAGGCCCTTGTCGGGTACGCCGCGCAACTGCTCCTTGACCAGTTTGACGGCCCGGCCGACGGCGGGGCCGCCCGCGAGGACGTCGGCCAGGTCGACCTCGCGCACGTCGATCCGGGCCGGGTACATGCTGGTGAACCAGCCGATGGTCCGGGAGAGGTCGGCGCCGGGGACGGCGTCCTCCCTCGCGGCCGTGTCCTTCGAGGCGGACCAGGGTGGAGCGGTCCGCGCCGCGCCACCGGTCGATCGCGAGGGGCGAGCGCGGCGAGCAGCACGTCGGTGCCGGTGCCCCCTGAAGGCGGCGGGCAGTGTGGTGAGCACGGCTTCGGTGACGTCGGCGGGCAGTTGCACCCGCACGGTGTCGACGGTGCCCATCACGTCCACCGCGGGGTCGAAGGTCCGGCTGCCGATGGGCGGTGCGGGCTCCTCCAACAGGTCGCGCCAGTAGGCGAGTTCGGCCTCGCGTTCCGGGGAGAGCGCCTCGTCGGCGAGCGCGGCCGCCCATCGTCTGGCGGAGGTGCCGACCGCGGGCAGCTCGGGCGTCCGGCCGGACCTGACCTGCTGCCAGGCCTCGGCAGGTCGGGCATGAGGATGCGCCAGGAGACGCCGTCCACCACCAGGTGGTGCAGGACGACGAGCAGTCGTCCCGGCCCGGACGGGGCGGCGAACCAGGCGAAGTCCGCCATGGTGCCGGCGGCCGGGTCGAGCCGGCCGACCGGGCGTCCAGCTCCGCTTTCGCCGCCGCCAGCGTGGCGGGATCGTCCCAGCGGCCGTCGCAGTCGACGCGGTGGATCAGGTCGGCCGCCCGGACGGTGCCCGGGGGGCGGACGTCGAGGAGGGTTCGGCGCCGGGCGGCAGCCGGGCGCGGAGGCAGGTCGTGGCGGTCGAGGACGGCGTCCAGGGTCGCGGCGAGGCCGTCCGCGTCGATGTCCGCGGGCAGTTCGAGGCACCATCGACATGGCGAACCGGTCGGTGCCGCCGCCGTGTTCGAAACGACGTGCCGGGCCACCGGCTGGAGCGGCAGCGGGCCGACGCCGCCGTGCTCGTCCTCGGCGAGCCGGGGCACCAGGTCCTGGCGGGCGGCGGCGGCCTCGGCGGGGCGGGCCGCGGTGCGGCACTCGAAGATCTCGCGGGTGGACGGGTGCAGGCCGCGGGACCTGGCCCGCGCCACCACCTGGATGGGCCGCAGGCTGTCGCCGCCGACCGCGAAAGAAGTCGTCGTCGATGCCGACCCGGTCGACGCCGAGCACGTCCGCGTAGGCCGCGGTGATGATGGACTCGGCCTCGGTGCGCGGTTCGCGGTAGGCCTCGCCGCGGAACTCCGGTTCGGGCAGCGCCGAGCGGTCCAGTTTGCCGGTCGGTCCGAGCGGCAGCCGGCCGAGGGCCACGAGGCGGACGGCACCATGTAGTCGGGCAGCCGTGCGGCGACGGACGTGCGCAGTTCGGCGGACGAGGCGCCGGCCAGGACGTCGACGTCGCCGATGCCGCCGGCACCGTCGTCGCCGACGGCCCCATTCGCCGGTAGTGCACCACGTACGCGACGAGCTGCCGGCCGCCCGAAGGGCACCTCGCGGCTGAGCACGACGGCCTCGCCATGCCGGGGTGCTGGGTGATCGCCGCCTCGACCTCGGCCGTCTCGATGCGGAAGCCGCGCACCTTCACCTGGCCGTCGCCGCGGCCGACGCACTCAGCTGCCCCTGCGCGGTCCAGCGGGCCAGGTCGCCGGTGCGGTACATCCGCTCGCCCGCGGGACCGAACGGGTTCGGCACGTAGCGCTCGGCGGTCAGGCCCGGGCGGTCGTGGTAGCCCGCGGCCGAGGCAGGTCCCGGCCACGTACAGCTCACCGATCACGCCCCTGCGGGTCTGCGCGAGGCCCGAGGCCGAAGGACGTGAGGCGCGCATGACGCCCAGCGGTGTTGCCGATGGGGGCTGACGTCGCCGCCGTCCCACAGGTCGGCGGCGGCGAGGGGAGCCATGCGTGCGTAGAGGCTCTCGCGCTCTGCCCGTAGGGTTGACGATCTGTGCGCGTGCGGCAGGGCCTCGCGCACCTGCCGGTTCCAGCCGGGCGGGAAGTACGTCGCCGGCCAGGACGACCGTGCGCACCTCCGGTCGCCTCGGCCAGGTGGTCCACCAGTTCGCCGAAGCACCGAGGGGCACCGCGCTGATGACGTGGCCGTCCCAGGCGTCGCGCTCGGCGAGCGCCAGCGTGCGGCGCAGTTCTGGTTCGGCGCCGCCGGTGGACGCAGGGTGGTGAGCAGTTCGAAGACGGAGACGTCGAAGTTCACGGAGGGTGCCGGCCAGCATCCGCCAGCCGGGCGGCGCGTCGAGGACGCGCACCAGTTCGTACGCCGTTGACGACGTTGCGGTGGGTGATGGCCGCGCCCTTCGGCTGGCCCGTGGAGCCGGAGGTGTACATCACGTACGCGGGGTTGTCCGGGTCGAGGGGCACGTCTGGCGCCGTTGTGCAGCACCCTCAGGGCACGTCCCACTGGGCGCGCCGGTCGGGTCGATGGTCGTCATGTCGTGCGGCGGCAGGTCCCGGGACGTCGCGGTGTCGGTGACGGCGAAGCGCGGGCGGGCCTCGGACAGCACGCGCTCGGCCCGGCCGCCGAGGTACTGCAGGTCGAAGCGGCAGGTAGCCGGCGCCGGACTTGAGGATGCCCAGGAGGCCGACGACCAGGTCCTCGGTGCGCGGCAGGGCGAAAGCGGCAGGTCGTCCGGTCCCGCGCCGTGCCGGACGAGCTGCCAGGCGACGTCGTTCGCCCGGTCGTCGAGCTCCTGGTAGGTCAGGGTCCGGCCGTCGCAGACGGGGGCAGGGGGCACCGGGGCGTCCTGGCCACCTGGTTCTCGAAGAGTTCGGGGACAGGTCAGTTCGCAGTCCTGGTCCGCGCTGTCGTCGAACCGCGTGAGCAAGCGGTCGCGTTCGGCCGAGGTCGAGGACGTCGAGTGCCGCGACGCCGCGCGCGGGTCGGCGACGAGGCCGGCTCAGGACGCGCACGAACCGGTCGGCGGGACCTCGACGGTGGACCGGTCGAACAGGGCGGTGGCGTACTCCCGGGCGGACTCCCGCGCCGCCCGAGCCGTCCGGGATCATGTTGAAGAACAGGTCGAAACGGCCGTGCCGGTCTCCAGCATCTCGACCTGCCTCGACGTCGAGGCCGGCGAACTCCAGCTCCCCCAGCGGCTCCTGCCAGGCGAGGCATCACCTGGAAGAACGGGTGGTAGGCGGTGGACCGGTCCAGGTTGAGCAGCTCCACGAGCCGCTCGAGCGGCATGTCCTGGTTGTCGTACGCGCCGATGGACCGGTCCCGCACCCGCGAGCAGCTGCGCGGAACGTGGGGTTCCCGGAGAGGTCGACGCGCAGCACCCAGGTGTTGACGAAAGAGCCGACAGGTCGCGCAGTTCCTCGTCGGTGCGGCCCGCGATGGGCGCGCCGATGGAGCACGTCGTCGCCGCATCCGAGGTGGTGCAGGAGTACCGCGAGCGCGGAGTGCGTGACCATCGACACGGTGGTGTCCTGCTGCGCGGCCAGCCGCTCCACGGCCGCGAGCAGGCCGGCGTCGACGGGAGAACTGGACGGGGTCGCCGTCGGGGGCTCATCGTCCCGGCGGCCGGGGGCGGTCGGCGGGCAGCGCCAGCGGCTGCGCCAGATCGACCAACGCGTCGCGCCATACGCCAGTTGGCGGGCGGCCAGGCTGTCGGGGTCGGACTCGTCGCCGAGGACGTCCTGCTGCCACAGCGTGTAGTCCGCGTACTGGACGGGGCAGCGGCTCACCATGCGGGCGCGGCCCTCGTGCAGGCCGAAGTACGCGGTGCTGAGGTCGCGCAGCAGCGGGCCGAGGGACTCCCCGTCCAGGCGATGTGGTGCACCGCCAGGACGTGAGTGTGCTCGCGCGCGGTCCGGTGCGCAGCAGCCGGGCGCCGGATCCGGCAACGTCGGCGGCGAGGCCAGAAAGGTCTCCTTGGCCACGGCGTCGACCGCCGCCGCCTGCCCGTCCCGCGTGAACCTCGACGCGACCGGCAGGTCGCGCACGTCTTCGGCCGCGGGCAGGACCTGCTGGTGATCGCCGTCGCCGCCCTCGGACAGGTATCACCGTGCGGAGGGACCCGTGCCGGTCGACGACGTCGCGGAGAGAGCGCCCAGCGGTGGGCGCTGCACGCCTCAGCTCTCCGGTCAAGCCGCAGGGCGTAGCCGCGCCGCTGTGGAGTCGGCGACGGGCCTTCGAAGCGGTCCACGAACCACAGCCGACGCTGCGCGAACGACAACGGGATCATTGTGGCTCCAAATCGGCGGAACCGGGAAGCATCAGGCGAGGGCGGGAACCAGGGCGAGAACCAGGAGCGGATCGGCGGGAGGCGAGGGAGCGAGCGTGGTGCCAGCTTTCAGCCCTGGTCGAGCTGTCAGCAGTTCGTCGTTGCAGAAGTCGTCAGATGGAGCACGCCTCCCGACAGCGTCGAGAGGTACCGGTCGATCAAACTCCTGGTGGCCGACCGGCTTCTGGAAGCATCTCTGGCCCGTCTCGGGCTGAGCTCGGGCCACGCTGAGCGCGCCCTGAGCGGTGGCTGAGGGCCGCCCCGAGGTCGTTCCTCAGCAGCGCCGCAGCGCCGTCCTGAGACGCGGTGTCGTCGTGCAGCCGGTCCCCCGATGTGGTCGGTCAGAGCCGACCGCCTTGAACGAAGGCCTCGGTGATGCCACGCGGGCGGTGACAGGTCACTTGTGGTTCACGGCGTCGCCGACGGGCGCCCAGCCGGGCCCGTAGGCCTTGCGGAAGTAGTTCTCCTGGTGGCCGGTGCCGTACAGCTGCTCCACGCGTTCGCCGGCCTGCATCCGCTCGCACAGTTCGGGCGCCGTCGTGCGGAAGGCGTCGAGGTAGGCGGGCTCCACGTCCGCGGACCTGCCCGAAGTCCTCCCTGCGGGAAGTACGCCCATGAGCAGCGTGGTCGTCGTTGGTGGGCAGGACGCCGATCCAGCGCCCCGGTCGCTCGTACAGCTCGGGAGTGCGCCGGTACACCGGGCCCAGTAGCTGTGGGTAGGTGCAGGTCAGCCGGGCGTGCTCGCTGGCGTCGGCGCGGCGGGCCACCAGGGACCGCATGCCGTCGGCGCCGACGACGAGGTGCGCGCGGTCCGGTCGCCTCGGCGCCACCGGGTGTGTCGTGTGCGGACGCCATTTGACC